>JBKJII010000319.1:0-17111 GCA_046598505.1 Caulobacter sp.
GTACGACACGGGTCGTGCGCCGCGGATGGGGTCTGTTCTCTGCTTCAAGCCGACGTCGCGCATGCAGCTGGGCCACGTCGCCGTGGTCAGCCGCCTGGTCACCGACCGCGTCATCCAGATCACCCACGCCAACTGGTCCCAGATCGGCGGCGCACGCGGCCAGATCGAGACCGACGTCACGGTCATCGATGTTTCGCCCATCGGCGACTGGAGCATGGTCAAGGTCTGGTACGATCCGATCCGCGACCTCGGCACCTCGGTCTACCCGACCTACGGCTTTATCTACCAGAATGGTCAGGCCCAGCGTCTGGCCCAGACCGATCCGCGCTACTGGAGCGCCCAGGGCGTGACCATGGCGCGCACCGCGGCGACCCAGACGGCCTCGACCGTCGGCCCGATCCCGTCCCCGCTGGGCGTGATCAACCAGGCCGCCGACGCCACCGACCGCATCGCCGCCCTGATCTCGGCCGCGATCGGCCAGGGCCAGTCCCAGGACGACACCGGCGACTAACCGGCGACGCCGGTTGACGCTGCCCGCCGGCCGCGCCATTCGGGGGCAGGTCCGGAGGTTTCACAGTCATGCTCAGGGTCCTTCGCTGCGGCGGAGGCGGGCTCATGCCCGTCGAAACAGGACCTGACTGGGTCCTGCCCGATGACGTCGCCTGGATCGACCTGACCAATCCTGACAGGGCGGAAGAACTGGTCGCCGAAAAGGCGCTCGGCGTTCTCCTGCCGACTCGCGAGGAAATGGCCGAAATCGAGGTCTCCTCGCGGCTCTACCAGGAAGACGGCGCGACCTTCATGACCGCCTTTGTCCTGGTGGGGGCTGACGGCGACGATCCGGCGCTCGAGCCGGTCACCTTCGTTCTGGCGCGACGCAGGCTGATCACGATCCGCTACGTCGAGCCCAAGGCGTTCATCGCCTACGCGGCCCAGGCAGAACGGGACGCCGAATTTTGCCACGGCGGGGTCGAAGCCTTTCTCGGCCTGCTGGACGCCCTGATCGATCGTGTCGCCGATATCCTCGAAAAAACCTCCGCCGACGTCGACCAGATCTCAACCGAGATTTTCCGGCCGGCCGCCAAGGTCCCGTTCAAGGCGATCCTGCGCCGGCTCGGCCGTAGTCAGTCAATCGCGGCCAAGGCCCGCGGCAGCCTGGTCAGTATGGCCCGGCTGCTGTCGTTCGCCGCTCTCTCCGACGAGATCGCCGACGGCAAGGAGCATCGCGACCGGCTCCGCTCCCTTCAGCGGGACGCCCAGTCGCTGACCGACCACTCCGCCTACCTGACGGAAAACGTGACTTTCCTGCTCGATTCAGCGGTCGGCCTGATCAACACCGACCAGAACGAGATCATGAAGGTCTTCTCGGTCTGGGCCGTGGTGCTGATGCCCCCGACGCTGATCGGCTCGGTCTACGGCATGAACTTCGACCACATGCCCGAACTGCGGTGGATCGGCGGGTATCCATTGGCGCTTCTGCTCATGGCCGGGACCATGATCGTGCCGCTCTGGTGGTTCCGCCGGAAAGGCTGGCTCTAGCGCGCGTTCCGATGAGGGGGAACCGGTTATCGGGTCAAGTCGCGCTGCTCCAGGAGCCGGTTACTGGCCGGAAACAACCGTTCATTAAGCCTGCGCGTACCATCCTCCCTGACCCTAGGAACCAGGATCAGAATGGCCGCCGCCCCCAGCCTCATTCGCGCGCTCGACTTCGGCGCCATCAAGGCGACCGTCGAGGCGCACGGCCGCTATCTGAGCGGTCGTAATGGCGGCAAGCGGGCCAACCTGACCTATGTCGATCTGTCCAACATGGCGTTGGACGGGCTCGACCTCAGCGATGCGGACCTGACCGGCGCGCGGCTTGCCGGGACCTGCCTGAACGGTACCAATCTCAAGCGCGCCACGATGTTCGGCTGTGACCTGCGCGAAGCGGACCTGCGCAACGCCGATCTGAGCCAGGCCGACCTGCGCGGGGCCTGCCTGCGCGGCGCGAATCTGGCCGGCGCGAACCTGATGGGTTGCGATCTGCGAGAGGGCCAGATCGCCCTCCAGGGCAATGGCCAGGGCTTCCATATCCTCAAGCATGAGCGGAAGGCCGGTGAACTGGACTATGCCGTGCTGCAGGGCGCGAACCTGTCCGGCGCCCAGATGACCGGCGCCCACGCCATCGCCGCGGACTTCACCGAGGCCGACCTGTCGGGCGCCTGTCTGAACGGGGCCAAGCTGGTCAACGCGGTGCTCGACGGAGCCAACCTGACCGGCGCCCAGGTGTTCCAGGCCGACTTCTCGGGCGCGACCATGAAGGACGCGGTGGTGACGGGCGTGAAACTCGACGACGCCAGTTTCGAACGCGTCGACATGAGTGAGGTCCTGCGGGCCCCGCCGCCGATCGTCTATGTCGATGACCGGCCGCTCGGCGACCTGATCAACGAGCATGAGCGCTTCTGCAAGTCGGGCGGCGTCGAAGGCGCGGTGATGAAGGTGTCCCGGGTCGACTTCCGGCCGCTGAAACAACTGCGTCGCCGGATGCTCACCGGGATGATCGCGCCCCGCTCGGTGTTCTTCGGCCTGAACATGGAAGGCGCCGAACTGCAGGGCTGCGATCTCAGCGGCGCGGATCTGCGCGGGGTCGTTCTCAAGGACGCCGACCTGCGTGGGTCCAAGCTGGTCGGGGCCAAGCTCAACAAGGCGGACCTGCGCGGCGCCAAGCTGGGCCCGCTGATGATTTCGGAGGGCCGCTACATCCGCACGGACCTGACCAGGGCGGTGCTGCGCGGCGCCGACCTGCGCGACTGCCACGCCCGCCGCGCGCGGTTCCTCGAGGCCGACCTCCAGGGCGCCCGGATCGAAGGCGCCGACCTGACGGAAGCGGAGCTCGAGGCCTAAAGGCCCTTCCTCAACGGCAGCAGGTCCGGGAATACCGCCTCACGGCCTTCCTGTTTGGCGACGAAGGTCTCGGCCATGTGCGGGCCCGAGAACATCCCCACCTGCCAGACAGCGATGTAGTCCAGCGCATCCTTGATCGTGTGGTCACGGGCGTAGTTGATCATCACCTTCGAACCGGAGACGGCCAGCGGCGACTTCGAGGCGATCTCGCGGGCCGTGGCCAGGGCGTGGGCGACGACGGCCTCGTGGCTGTCGAACACCTCGTTGACCAGACCGATCTCGCGCGCCCGATGTGCGGGCAGGCGGCGGCCCGTGTAGGCCAGCTCACGCACCCAGCCCTCGGGGATCAGCTTGCACAGGCGCGGGAAGGTGCCGACGTCGGCGGTCATGCCGATATTGATCTCCATGATCGTGAAGAAGGCGTCGGCCGTGCAGTAGCGGATGTCGCAGGCGCTGGTGAAATCCACCGCCCCGCCGATGCAGCCGCCCTGGATGGCGGCGATCACCGGCATGCGCGCCTCGTCGAGGCAGGAGAAGGTGTCCTGCAGGGCATGCACATGCTTGCGGAAGCTTTCGCCGGCGACGTGCCGGTCCGTCTCGCCGCGGCCTTCACCGACATTGGCGAACACCGACAGGTCCATGCCTGCCGAGAAGTGCTTGCCGGTGGACGAGATGACGATGCAGCGGGCCCGGGCGTTGTCGTTGATGTCGCGCACGATCGCAGGAAGCTCGGCCCAGAACGCCTTGTTCATGGTGTTCATGGCTTCGGGACGTTTTAGCTGAAGGTGTGCAACCCCTTCCTCGATTGAAACGTTGAAGCAGGTCCAGGCGGCTGTCTCGGGGGTGTGGGCGTTCATGGTTCCAGTCCTCGCAGGTATTGACACATTGTCGTGAGATGACGTGGGGAAAGCCAACCCCGGACGAAAAACATCGCGAGCCGGGCCAAACTGTGGTCCAGGACGCCAAACCCTATCGGGAGACTATCATGCGTATAGCCATCACCGCCGCCTTCGCCGTTCTCGCCTTGGGCGCTGCGCCCGGCATCGCCAACGCCGGCGTTTTCAGCTGTGACGCCGCAGGCGGCAAGCAGGAAGGCGGGGCCGTCATCGGCGCCCTCATCGGCGGCGTCATCGGCAATCAGGTCGCCAAGGGCGAGCGCGGGGCCGGTACGGTCGTCGGCGCCGGCATCGGTGCGGCCATCGGCTCCTCGGTCGGCTGCAAGATGCAGGAGGAAGATCAACGTCGGGCCGAAGTCGCCCTGAACGAGGCGCTCGCCACCGGCCGTCCGACCAGCTGGCGCAATCCCAACTCCGGCGCCTACGGCGAAATCCGCCCGATTTCGTCGAGCAATGGCGGCGTCTGGATGTCGCCCGGCCGGGTCAACGTCCGCGCGACCCCGTCGACCCGCGCCCGCATCGTCGGCCGGTTTGACGCCGGCGAGGTGTTTAATGGCCGGTCCTACAACGGCGGCTGGGTGAAAGTGGCCGGCGGCTATGTGTCCAAGTCCGTGGTCCGGCCGACGGCCAGCCAGGACGGCTGCCAGATGCTTGAGCAGACGGTCTACACCAAGCAATACGGCCGTGAGACCGAGCGCTACCGCGCCTGCCGCAAGCCGGGCGGCGCCTGGGATGTTCGCAAGGCGTAACCCGCTCTCGACTGACGCTGGGTGATGAGGCTAGGCAGGCGGCGATGACCATCGTCGCCTCGCCTTTCCCCGCCACCCGCCGTCGCGCCATCGCGATTCCAGGCGGGACCATCGCCGCGCTCGAGTTCGGCCCGGCCGATCGGCCACTCGACATCCTCTTCCTGCACGCCACCGGCTTTAGCGCCGGGACCTATGCCGGCATCCTCGCGCCGCTCGGCAAGGATCTGCGGATCCTCGCCGTCGATCAGCGCGGCCATGGCCGGACCACGCTGCCGGCCGAGCCCTGGGCGTATGACGCCTGGCTGATCTACCGCGACGATATCCTCGCCCTCCTTGAGGCGATCGGTGAGACACCGACGGTCATGAGCGGACATTCGATGGGCGGCACGGTCTGCCTGCTCGCCGCCGCCGAGCGCGCCGACGCTGCCAAACGGCTGGTGCTGCTGGACCCCGTGGTCATGACACCCGAGCGTCTGGCCGCCGCCGGTATCGACGGACTGAAGAACTCGCCCCTGTCGCTCGGCGCCGCGAAGCGCCGCTCAACCTTCGTCGACCGGGAGGCCGCCTTCAAGGCCTACAACGGCCGCGGCGCCTTCCGCACATGGCCGGAACAGACGCTGCGCGACTACCTGACCGACGGCCTGCTCGAAGGCGAGGACGGCCAGGTTCACCTTGCCTGCAAGCCGCAGTGGGAGTCCGCGACCTTTGCAGCCCATCACCACAACACGTTGGGCGCCTTCATGGAGGCCCGGCTGCCGATCCGTATCCTCAAGGCCGGGATCGGCTCCACCTGCGGCCTCGAAGGCCACGAGGCGGAGGTCATGGCCGGCGGCCACATCCGTATGGAGACCGTGGCGGGCACGAGCCACTTCTTGCCGATGGAACGGCCGGAGCTGGTTCAGGCGGCGCTTGTGGCCGCCGCAACACTGTCATCCCGGCCGTAGGTGCGCGACAGCGGCCCGAAGCGCCGGGACCCGGATTTGGCTTCAACTGCCGGGCGCGAGATTCAATCCAGGTCCCGGATGCGCGCTGCGCGGCTTCCCGGATGGCAGGGTCTATTCATCACAGCCCCAGCCCGACCTTCGCGTGCTTCATCAGTTCGGTCCGCGCGTCATCGCTGATCGGGATGATCTTGCGGGCGTCGAGGTCGAAGGTGATCGCCACCGCCTCCGACGTGCCCCAGGCCTTGCCGGTGTCCGGATCAATCATCCAGTGGACCACCCGTTCCGTGCGCGCATCGACGTCCTTGAGGCCGGAACGGATCTCCAGCCGGTCTCCGGCGCGCGGCCAGTCCAGATGCACGAGGCGGTATTCCAGCACCGCTCCGCCGACTCGCACTGGCTTTCCCGGCGCAGATGCGGCCACGGTCGAGCGGAACCCGCCGATCAGCCGTCCGATACCGTCCGACACCCGGCCGATGAACAGCTCCGGCCGCATCCGGCCGTGGATGTCGCAATCCGCCGCCGCGATGGCGCCCTGGGCGATCCGGATCAGGTCCAGCGCGTCGGCCCGGGCCAGGCTGGCCTGCGACTGCACCGGCTCCAGCGACAGGCTGCGCGCGGCGGCTTGGGGGTGCAGGTCGATCTTCAGGGCGTCGGCCAGGCCATGGGTGCGGGCGGGCCAGGGGAAGGCGCGGCCCTCGATCGGGGTGACGTGGGCGACGACGGTCTGAAAGCTGGCCGCCAGGGCGCCGGTGTCCGAGTGCCACAGCAGCGTCAACAGCCGCGCCTCGTCCGCGCCCATATCCAGTACGCCGCCGGTCATGTGCAGCGCGACGCCGGCCCTGGCCTCCTTGAGGAAGCGGATATGCTGCTCGCGGATCAGCAGGGTCGATCCGGCATGGGCCGTGAAGGCGTGTGGCAGGCCGAGCGCCGCGGCCAGCCCGACCAACCCCTCAACGGCCTTGGTGACGTAGAAGCGCACATTCATGTGCCCCATCTCGTCGCATTCCCAAGTGTTGACGCCGCCGCGCCAGATCTCGATGCCGTCGGCCATTTCGATCAGGCCCGGCAGTCGGCGCAGAGGCCGTGGGCCTCCATCATCAGACCGGTCAGGCTGAAGCCTTCGGCCCCGGCCAGCCGCTCGACCTCCGCCGCGCCCGCCGGAGCGATCTCGCGGGTCGCGCCGCAGCAGTCGCAGATCAGGAACGCCGCGGCATGGCCCTCGCCGCCGCCGCCACAGGCGATGAAGGCGTTCAGGCTCTCGATGCGGTGGGCCAATCCCTGTTTCGAGAGGAAGTCGAGCGCGCGATAGACGGTCGGCGGCTTGGCCGGCGCGCCGTCTTCGCCAAAGGCCGCGATCAGGTCATAGGCCTTCACCGGCTGGCCCGACGTCAACAGCATCTCCAGCACCCGGCGGCGTGGCGCAGTCATCCGCTGACCGCCCGCCTCGCAGCGCGCCTCGGCCGCCGCCAGGCCGCGCGACAGGGCGTCGCCGGTCAGGCCGTGCGTGTGGTGATCGTGGTCGCAAGCGTGGGCATGGGCCATCAGGGAGAGGTAGAGAGCCGGGAGGTCGAGAGCAAGCGGCGGGTCACCGCAGCGGCGTCGCCATGGCCGCCGCCTCGGCGTCACATCCGATGGCAGGCCTGCCGGTGCGGCGCAGGCCTGCCAGCTCCAGTCGCGCGGACTCCATGTCGCTGCGGAAGGCCGGCGCACTGTGCAACACCGCCACCAGTATCTCGGCGTTGGTCCGGCCCGCGGCCACGGAGCTGGCGTTGTGCACGCCACAGACCATGCGGCTTTCACCGAAGGCCCGGCTGCGGGCAAGGATGGCGGTCGACCGGTCCGGGACCAGTTCGGCCATCACCAGCCCGACGGACCAGCCCCAGGTCGAGTGGCCCGAAGGATAGTCCGGACTGCGGGCCAGCAGCGGCGTGCGGTCGGTGCAGATCAGGCCGGGATCGACCAGATAGGGCCGGGACCGGCGGTAGAGCCTCTTGGGCCCGCTGACCGCCCGGCTCACGTCGGCCGCCATGGTCAGCAGCAGATGGCGCAGGGCGGGCAGTTCCTTCGTTTGAAGGTCCACCCCGACCGCGCAGCTGAGGTTGGCGACGATGCGGGTCTGGGCGACGTCGTTGACCGCCATGTCCCAGCGCGGCGTGCCCTTCAGCGCCCGGGTAGCGCGAAAGACGGCACGGTCCGCTTCAGCCTCGGGTGAACCGGACGACGGCGGTGGCGGCAGCATGGCGGCGGTGTCCGGCCCGGCCGCACCCAGATAGCCCTTCCAGGGCAGCCTCGCCGACGCGGACCCGGCAATGCCGGCCAGCACAAGGGTCAGGGCGAGCAGGGCGCCCGCGCGGGCGGGGGTCACGATTTCGGCGAGGTCCAGGACAGGACCACCGCCGTCCCGGACTTCTCGGGCGTGGCGATGACCTGCAGGGTTTTCTGGCTGGCCGGCGCGGCTGCGGCGTACATCTGGCCGACGCCGATGTTGGCGTCCATGCTGGTGACGAACCCGGCGGCCGCGGCTCTCGGCTTGTAGAAGTCGATCACCGCCTTCGGTGATGCCGAGGTCACGTAGGTCACCGACCCGACCTTGTTGCCGTTGGCTGTCGTCGTGCTGGCCGCCTTGACGGCCGCGCCCGGATAGACGGGCGCATAGTCCGGCGTGTCGGCCTTTGCCGCGACCGAGGCGACCGAGGCGACCGCCGCCGCTGTGGCCTCGGTCGGCACGGCGGTTTGGGTGGTGACCGTGTCACCCGCGCTCGACGTCACGGTGACGCTGCTTTCAGACGCCGTCACATGCGTCGCGACACTGGCGTCCTTCCTGCCGCAGCCGACGAGCGAAACGGCGGCGACAGCCGTGGCGATAATCACGAGACGCAAGATGAACCCCCAACGAAGAACCGCGCGAGACGATCAAGCCTCGCGCGGTCCTTCAGTCTTGGCAATGGTTGTCAGATCAGGCGAACAGCTTCTGCCAGCGCGGCTTGACCCGGTTCTTCCAGGCCCCGCGGTGATAGGCGTCCGAGCCGATCAGCGGCACGACCGTGGTGGCTTCGGCGAAGACCATCTGCTCGTGCGTGGTCTGGACCTTGCCCCAGCTGGCCGCTTCCTTGAGCGTCGAGGACGAGCAGGCGCCGTCGCGCACGTCAGCGACGGTGATCTGGACGGCGTACCGGTGCATCTCGGCCTCGACGCCGAGGATCTCGGCGCAGACCACGGTATCCTGGGCGAAGTTCTTGGGCACCCCGCCGCCGACCATGAACAGGCCGGTGACGCCGGCGGCGATCTTGATGTCGGTCAGTTCGCGGAAGTCGGCGACCGCGTCGATCATCAGGTAGGGCTGCTTGGCCGCGATCCGTTCCTTCTGGTGCTTGACCAGGCCAAAGCCGGCCGAGGAGTCCACGAACGCCGGGCAGAAGATCGGCACGCCTTCTTCATAGGCGGTCTGGATCAGGCTGCCGGGCTTCTTCGCGTTGCCCTCGCTCAGCCACTTGCCCATCTCCCAGATGAACTCGCGCGAGGAATAGCCGCGCGGCTCCAGGCGGTTGCAGATCTCCAGGATGGTGTGGTCGCAGGCCTGGAGTTCTTCCTCGTCGATGTAGGTGTCGTAGATGCGGTCGATGTAGTTCTCGCGCAGCACGTTGTCGTCGACGATGCCGGCGGCCTGGTAGTGTTTGAAGCCGAGGGCCTCGAAGAAGTCCATGTCGACGATCGAGGCGCCGGTGGCGACGATGGCGTCGACCATGCCGAACTTCACCATGTCGCGGTAGACGTGCATGCAGCCGCCCGCCGAGGTCGATCCGGCCAGGATCAGCCAGGGCGAGCAGGCCTTGTCTTCCAAGGCCATGTTGAAGATGTCGGCCGCCCGGGCGGTGTCGCGCGAGCTGAAGCTCATCTTGCGCATCGCATCGATGATCGGACGGGCGTCGAAGCTGGTGATGTCGACATGCTCGACGACATTGGCGAGCAGCTGGGCTTTGGTGTTCGAAACGGGAGCGTTCATCGCTTTGGTTTCCCCAAGGTTTGAGCGCCCGTCGTGATTTCAATCTTCCATCCGGACGGAGCGACGGATGGGAGAGGGTCTTTGTGTCCTTCGAGACGCCCGCTGGCGCGGGCTCCTCAGGATGACGAACGTGGGTGAGTCCCACAAAGCTCCGTCATGGTGAGGAGCATCGCGCAGCGATGCGTCTCGAACCACACACTGTCGATCAGGCAGTCCTACTTCCTGCGCTGCTTCCGAACGCCCGCCTTGCCCTTCGGGCGTGACAGGCGGACGACCTTGCGGGCCTGCTCCTCGGCCGTGGTGCGCACGGTCGGGATGGAGCGCGGCGCCAGGCCGTAGAGCGAGGCCATCGGGGCGTCGTCGACCGCGGCGATCTCGTGCTCGCCATAGCCGTTGAAGCCGGTCGACATCGCCACGCCATAGGCGCCCAGCATGCCGATCTCGATGAAGTCGCCCTCACGCACATCGGCCGGCAGCCAGAACGGACCCGGCATGTGGTCGATGGAGTCGCAGGTCGGTCCGTAGAAGCGGAACGGCTTCAGCTCGGCCGAGGCCGCGCCGTCGCGCACCAGCTTGGTCGGGAACGGCCAGCGCGAATGGGTGGCGTCGAACAGTGAGCCGTAGGAGCCGTCGTTCAGATAGAGCGCGTCGCCCTTCTTCAGGTCGACGCGGCACAGCACGGACGAGGACTCGGCAACCAGCGCCCGGCCGGGCTCGCACCACAGCTCGGTGGTTTCGCTGACCGGCATCTCGTTGAAGCCGCGATGGATGGCGTCGGCGTATTCGCTCATGTCCGGCGGGACCATGCCCGGGTAGACCGACGGGAAGCCGCCGCCCACATCGACGATGTCGACAATCACGCCGGCGCGGCTGATCGAGCGGCTGACCTGCGCCATCGCTGCCTGGTAGGCCGTCGGGCGCATGCACTGGCTGCCGACATGGAAGCTGACGCCCATCAGGCCGTCCGTCACCGCCTGGCGCGTGGCCAGCAGCAGGGACGGAGCCTGGTCCGGCGAAACGCCGAACTTGCCCGACAGCGAATAGGCGGCGCCGTCGGCCGAGACGGCCATGCGCACGACCAGGTTCAGGTCACGGGCCTGGCCCGTGGCGTCGAGGATCTTTTCCAGCTCTTCCTGGCAGTCGAGCGAGAAGGTCCGCACGCCGTGATCGAAATAGGCCTTGGTGATCGCCGCCCGGCTCTTCACCGGATGCATGAAGGCCAGCCGCGCGTCCGGGCTCACCGACCGCACCAGCTCGATTTCTTTCAGGGACGCGACGTCGAAACCGGTGACGCCTGCGGCGACCAGTGACTCAACGACCCAGCGTGAAGGATTGGCCTTCACCGCATAGAAGACGTCTGCTCTCAGATTGTCCTGGAACCAGCGCGCCGCTACGGCGACGGTGGCAGGTCGCACAAGTGCGACAGGCCATTCCGGCGACCGCTCACGGACCAGGTCCAGGGGAGTATGGTACGTGCGCAATTCACGTAGCCCCCTGTAAATTGTTAAACCCAGGCCGGCGTTAGCAGCGCAGTTGGACACGGGGTCCGCCGGAGCGCGCGATTTAAGGTCGCTTTTCCGTGAAGTAAAGAAACTTTTGTCCCGCCCGCCGCGCAGGCGCCGCGCACGAATCCCGCGACGGGTTGCGCGAGGGGCCTTTGCAGGCTGTCGTGCGGAAGGCTAAGCCTTGTCGTCACGAAACTTTCGCATGCCCCTTCCATGAGGAACGGGGTTCCGTGTTAGGACTCTCGCCGAAAACCATGACGACAGACGCAGTCCTCTCGATCCGCTCGGTCTCCAAGACCTTTGGCTCCCGCCGCGCGCTCGACGGGGTCTCCCTCGACGTGGCTCGCGGGGAGATGGTCGCGCTGATCGGCCCCTCCGGATCAGGCAAGTCGACCCTGCTGCGCTCGGTGGACGGCCTGCAGACCATCGACCCCGGAGACGGGGTCATCGAGGCCTTCGGCGGCAAGGTCCAGGCCAGGGGCAAGCTCAGCGACAAGGTGCGCGACGCGCGTATCCGCATCGGCTTCATCGCCCAGCAGTTCAATCTGGTCGGCCGCCTCAGCCTGTTCACCAACGTCGCTCTGGGTTCACTCGGCCGTATCGGCTTCGTCCAGGGTCTGTTCGGCCGCTGGCCGGAAGAGACCAAGGCCGCCGCCATGCAGGCGCTGCACCGGGTGGGCGTGTCCGACTACGCCGGCCAACGGGCCAACACCCTCTCCGGCGGCCAGCAGCAGCGCGGAGCCATCGCCCGGGCGCTGGTGCAGAAGGCCAAGATCATTCTCGCTGACGAACCGGTCGCCTCGCTGGACCCGGTCTCCGCCCGCAAGGTGATGGATATCCTGCGCGAGCTGAACCAAAAGGACGGGCTGACGGTCATCGTCACCCTGCACCAGGTCGACTACGCCCTGAAATACTGCGACCGCGTCGTGGCGCTGAAGGCGGGCAAGATGGTCTACGACGGCCCGGCGTCGGGTCTGAAACGCGACAAACTCATCGATATCTACGGCCCGGAATTCGAAGACGTGTTCTGGGAAGGAGCTCCTGCATGATTCTCCGCCGCTCGCTGCTGGCCCTTGGGGCTCTCGCGGCCCTGGCCGTCGCCGGCTGTGGCCCCAAGGCCGCCACGGGCGCCGCCCAGGACACGATCACCTTCTCGATCCTGTCGACGGAGTCGGCACAGAATATGGAGTCCTACTGGACGCCCATTCTGGCGGACATGGAGAAGCAGACCGGTCTGAAGGTGAAGCCGTTCTTCTCCGGCAGCTACAGCGCCCTGATCGAGGCGATGCGCTTCAAGCAGACCGATCTTGGCTGGTTTTCGAACCAGTCGGGCATGGAGGCCGTGCGCCGGTCGAACGGCGAGGTCTTCGCCCGCACCTTCGATCCGTCCGGGACCGATGGCTACAAGTCGCTGATCATCGTGCCGGCAAACAGCAAGATCCGATCACTGAATGACCTTTTCAAGTGCGACCGCACGCTGAACTTCGGCATGGGAGACAAGAAATCGACCTCGGGCACGCTGGTGCCGATGGTCGAGGTCTTCCTGCCCCGCCACGTCAAACCCGAGACCTGCTTTAAGACAGTCCTGTCTGCCAACCACGCCGCGAACCTGTTCGCGGTAGCCAACGGCCGTCTGGACGCGGCGACCAACAACTCGACTGCCCTGCGCCTGAACAAGGACCGCGGTGAAGGCCAGGCCGACCGGGTCCGTGTGATCTGGGAGTCACCGACCCTGCCGGAAGATCCGATCGTCTGGCGCAAGGACCTCGATCCGGCGGTGAAGGAAAAACTTCGCCAGTTCTTCCTGACCTATGGCCAGGGGACCGGACCAGAAGCTGAACGCCAGCGCGCCAACATGGCCAGGCTGAGCATCGGCGGCTTCAAGCCGGCCGACGACTCACACCTGATCCCCGTCGAGATATGGGAAGCGGCCGAAAATCTGGGTCAGGCCGAGGAGGCCGGTGATCCTGCCAAGATCGCCGCCGCCCAGTCGGCCCTCGACGCCCTGAAAGCCAAACAGGCCGCCATCGTCGCCAAGGCCGGCGCATCGGCGCCGGTCGGCAACTGAGACCCGGCATGACCGACGCCGTTGACCTGACCCCGCCCCGCCGTCCGCTCAGCGCGCAGATGTTCGACATCCTGCTGTGGGGCGGGGTGGCGATCCTGTTGATCATCAGCTTCCATCCGGCCGAGATCGACAAGTTCCCGATGCTGTTCAGCTCCGAAAGCCGCATGGGCGAGTTCGTGGGCGGCTTTTTCGCGCCGTTCCGGTTCTGGGACCCGGCCTGGACGCCGATCGATTTCACCGGCAAGGACTGGGGCCTCTACACCGGCAAGATGTGGCAGACGATCCAGATGGCCCTCTGGGGCACGGCCCTGGCCATCATCGTCGCCATCCCGCTGGGCCTGCTGGCGTCGAAGAACATCACCCCGGCGTGGATCCAGCAGCCGGTGCGTCGGGTGCTCGACCTGATCCGGTCGATCCCCGACCTCGTGGTAGCCCTGATCTTTATCACCGCCGTGGGCCTAGGGCCGTTCGCCGGTGTCATGGCGATGATGTTCAACACCGGCGGCGTGCTGGCCAAGCTGTTCTCGGAAGCCGTCGAGGCGATCGACAAGGGACCCGTCGAGGGCGTCCGCGCGACCGGCGCTGGCCGACTGCACGAGATCGTCTGGGGCGTGATTCCCCAGGTCGCACCGCTGTGGGTCAGCTATGCGCTCTACCGCTTCGAATCGAGCAGCCGTGCCGCGACAGTGCTGGGTCTGATCGGCGCCGGCGGCATCGGCCAAGTGTTGCTGGATTCCACACAGTCCTTCAAATACGACGAGACCGGTTGCATCGTGCTTGTCATTGTTGTCGCCGTTTCCGGAATTGACCTTCTGTCGTCCGCGATCCGCAGCCGCCTCCTGTAGTTTCATCCCGACAACGCTTTCCGGGCGAGACGGGCGATCCTTGATCGTCTTTATTCTGATCATTTGTCACGAAACCGACGCGTCAGTGTCGCTGAACCTTCCCACGCCTGTCGCCTGACCGTCGCGGCTCCCGCCTAGGAGTCCGCCTCGACCCCCCGCGAGGGGCGTGGGGTGAGATCGACAAGGATCCGACAATGAAAACGAAGACCTCGCTGACCTGCGGGTCTGCCCTGGCCGCCCTGATGGTGCTGGGCCTGGCGTCGGGCGCCTCCGCGCAAGAGACTGTCACCGCCTGGAAGGGCGCTCCGCAATTCACCAATGACGGCGTCTCGTTCAAGGTCCGCGGGCGGATCCTGATCGACGCCGTGTTCCAGGACGTCGATCGTGAAATCGGCGCCGACTTCTCGACCCGCGCGTTCCGCGGCCGCCAGGTGTTCCTGGGCGTCGAGGGTCAGATCAACCAGTACTTCGCCTACAAGGCTGAAGGCGGCGCCGTGAATGGCGGAGCCTGGGGCTGGGATGACGTGGTCATCGAGTACAAGCCCAACGATACCACCTCGGTCATGTTCGGTAACATCAAGGCCGCCGGCCTTGAGAACCTGACGTCCACGCGCTTCACCACCTTCATGGATCGCGGGCCGTACGGGGAAATCGGCGTCGACAGCTACCTGGTCAGCGCCGTGGTCAAGATGAATGGCGAAAACTGGACCGCGACGGGTGCCCTCCAGGGCGACTCGCTCAACAGCGCCGACCTTACCACGGCTGTGACTGGCACGCCGAGCGTCGCGCTGGCTCCGGACCTGAAGGAGCGGGTTGGCGCTACGGGCCGCTTCAGCTTCGCGCCTGTCCTGACCGACACCGACAAGGTCCACGTGGCCCTCTCCGACCGCTACCCCGATCACGGCAACGAAGCCGCCTTCTCGTACGCCACGCGTCCGGGCACCGCCTTTGGCGGCCGCTTCCTGACGTCGGGCGCCATGGGCGATACCGATACGACCTGGGCCGGCGAGTTCGCCTGGGTGCACAACGCTTTCTCGGTCCAGGCTGAATACGCAGACATCGCCGTCACCCGCCTCACGACGGGCACCGGCGCGACCGTTGGCGGCGATCCGAACGTCAAGGTCGGCTACGCCTTCGTCAGCTTCTGGCCGACCGGCGAGATGCGCAATTATGACCCCAAGAAGGGCGAATTCAGCCGTCCGAAAATCCTCAACCCTGTCACGGCCGGTGGTATCGGCGGCGTGGAACTGGGCCTGCGCTACGACTGGGTCGACGCCACGGACGTCTACAACACCGCCGGCAACCCCGCTGCCCTCACGGCCGCTCGTGACTCGGGCGAATACACGGCCTGGACCGCCGGCGTTAACTACTACCCGGTGCCCTACGTTCGCTTCATGGCCAACTACACCAAGGCGAAGCACAATAACCCGGTCGTCGGCCGCGACGTGGACGTGGACCAGTTCCAGCTCCGCGCCCAGATCGACTTCTAGGCAACCCCGCAGCAATTCCCGAAAGAGATCCTCCCATGAAGAAAATTCTCGGAACGGTCGCCGCGGCAGCGGTCATGACCATCGCCTCCCAGGCCCACGCGGCCCGGGACTATGTTTGGGCCGCTGGTTCCTCGACCGTCTTCCCGTTCAGCACCCGCGTGGCGGAAAACTTCGCCCGCAAGACCGGCTCCAAGGCGCCCAAGGTTGAATCCCTGGGCACCGGCGGCGGCTTCAAGCTGTTCTGTGGTGCACTGGTGAAGGCTTCCCGGACATCGCCAACGCCTCGCGCCCGATGAAGAAGTCGGAGTTCGACGCCTGCGCCGCCAAGGGCGTGAAGGACATCATCGCCCTGAAGATCGGCTTCGACGGCATCGTCATCGCCACCGACAAGGACGGCGCCGACTACAACTTCAAGCTCGAGTACCTGTACCTCGGCCTGTCGGCCAAGGTCCTGCGCTACGGCAAGTTCGTGCCGAACCCTTACAGCGCCTGGGACGACGTCGGCACCGGCCTGCCGGGCAACCGCATCGTGGTCTACGGCCCGCCGCCCACGTCCGGCACCCGAGACGCCTTCATCGAGCTGGCCATCGAAGCCGGCGCGCGGAAGTACCCGATCCTCGAGGAAATGCGCTCCAACAACGAAAAGGGCTTCAAGGTCCTGGTCGACCCGCTGCGCGCGGACGGCTGGATTGACGCCGGCGAGAACGATAACGCCATCGTCCAGACCCTGACCCGCACGCCGGGCTCCCTGGGCGTGTTCGGCTATTCCTTCCTCGAAGAGAACGGCGACAAGGTGAAGGGCGCTTCCGTCAACGGTGTCTTCCCAACGCCGACGACCATCGCCAACGGCTCCTATCCGCTGTCACGCTCGCTCTACATCTACATCAAGAAGTCCAACCTCGGCGTGACGCCGGGCCTGCGCGAGTTCGTCGAGGAGTTCCTCTCCGACGCCGCCTCGGGCCGCGGCGGCTATCTGCAGGGCCGCGGCCTGATCCCGCTGCCGCCGGCCGCTCACGAAGCCGGCAAGGCCTCGTTCAAGGCTGGTACGGCCATGGTCCGTCCGACCTCCTGAGCTTCTGCCCGGACGTTCTACGACTGGCGCCGCGTCCCGAAAGGGGCGCGGCGTTTTTCGTTGGTGCATCCTTCGAGACGCGATCCCGAGGGATCGCTCCTCAGGATGACGGAGAGGGCAGGGCTTCAAAGCGGATCGTCATGGTGAGGAGCGAGCGTCAAGCGAGCGTCTCGAACCACGCAGGGCCTAAGCCGCCTTCGGGCCCCGCCGCAGTCTCGCAAGCCGCCGCAACCGTCGCCAGAAGCGGGTCTTCTCCGGCTCGGGGTAGGGATCCAGATTGCGCACGAACTGCTCGGCGCAGGCGCGCCAGCTGAAGGTCTCAGCGAAGGCGCGGACCACCTTGCGATCCAGATCCAGGCAGGCGAGGCAGGCCTCGCGCAGGCCGCTGACCCGGTCGGGCGCCAACGCGCCGGCGTTGGAGCCCGGGATGATGTCCGCCGGCCCCGGCGCATTGAACCCGGCCACCGGCACGCCCGCGGCCATGGCTTCAAGGATCACCAGCCCGAACGTATCGGTCAGGGACGGGAACACGAACACGTCGGCGCAGCCGAAATAGGCCGCCAGCTCGTCGCCGTACTTGGCGCCGAGGACCTTCACGTCCGGATACTTCGCGGCCAGCTCGTCCCGCTGCGGCCCGGCGCCGACGACGACCTTGG
>JBKJII010000325.1:0-1295 GCA_046598505.1 Caulobacter sp.
CTCGGTCATGACACCCTTCTAGTCTCCGGAAGGGTGTCATGACCGAGACGTCCGCTCTTGTCGAAGCCCTTCGCTGGCAGGCCAACGCCTGCCGCGCGCTGGGATCGCCGTTTACCGGCGGATTGCTCGATCTGGTCGCAGATGGCGCGCTGGGGCCGCTGGATGACCTGTTCGCCGAATGGCGGGACGGCGATCTGGCCATCCATATCCGTGACGCCACCCAGCTGCGCCTGACGGGCGCACTGCATCACCTGGCCCTGACCGGCGCGGCGCCGGCCCTCGCCGCCCAATACCCCGAAGCCCGGCCAGACACCGACTGGCCGGCCCTGACCGACGCCGCCCGCGCGGCCCTGGAGTCGCACCGCACTGCCGTCATCGCCTTCATGGCGTCCCCGCCCCAGACCAATGAAGTGGGCCGGTCCTTCTGCCTCGCGCCCGGGTTTATGCAGGTCGCCAGGCAGTTCGGCCTGCCCCTGCGGATCTTCGAGATCGGCGGCAGCGCGGGGCTGAACCTGCGCTGGGACCACTACGGCTATGACTTCGCCGGCCAGGGCTGGGGCGACCCCACCTCGCTGGTCATGCTCGACAATGACTGGCGCGGCGCGGCGCCGGACCTGCACCCCGTGTCGGTGGTCGAGCGGTCCGGTTGCGACCAGTCCCCCGTCGATGTCAGCGACGACGAGACCGCCCTGCGGCTGCAGGCCTACGTCTGGCCCGACCAGCGGGTGCGGCTGGCCCGGCTGCGCGGGGCCATCGCGGTCGCCCGTGCTGTTCCCGCGCCGCTGGACAAGGCCGACGCCGCCGCCTGGGTCGCCGAGCGGTTCACGCCCCGGGCCGGGACCGCCTCCGTGCTGTTCCACTCGGTGATGTGGCAATACATGCCCGACACGACCCAGGCCGCCGTGCGGGCCGTGATCGAGGACGCCGGCGTCGTGGCGAGCCCCGACTCACCGGTCGCCTGGCTGCGGATGGAACCCTCGCCCGACTCGGCCGGCCACCCGATGGAGTTGCGACTCACCACCTGGCCGGGTGGCGAGGAGCGGCTGCTCGCGACCACGCATCCGCACGGCACGTGGGTAAACTGGCTCTGAGGCCTCGCCTGCAAGGCGAAAGCTGATCACGACCGCGCCAAACCGACGCGCCGGACCGTGTCAGCCCTTCCAAAGCGCCGATGTTTTCATATCTAATCGAGGTATGAGGCGGCTCCGCGTCGGAACCGCCCTGGATGGACGACGAATGGCGGAGAAGAAGTCAGGCGCTGGATCGAACGGCACGGGCTCGACGGTCGTCACACA
>JBKJII010000144.1:0-2145 GCA_046598505.1 Caulobacter sp.
ATCACCGATGCCGATGGCGCGTACGCCATCCTCTCGGACATCCAGGGCCTCGAAGACGCCCTCGGCGACATGGACTTCAAGGTCGCTGGCACCGAGGACGGCATCACCTCCCTGCAGATGGTCATCAAGATCGCCGGCATCACCGAAGCGATCATGAAGAAGGCCCTCGAGCAGGCCAAAGCCGGCCGTCACCACATCCTGGGCGAAATGGCCAAGGCCATGGAAGCGCCGCGCGCGGAACTGGGCGAATTCGCCCCGAAGATCGAGACGATCAAGATCCCGGTCGACAAGATCCGTGAAGTAATCGGCACGGGCGGCAAGGTGATCCGCGAGATCACCGCCGAAACCGGCGCCAAGATCGACATCGGCGAAGACGGCACGATCAAGATCGCGGCCGCCGACCAGGCCAAGATCGACGCCGCCAAGGAGTGGATCAAGTCGATCGCCTCGGAGCCCGAGCTGGGCGCCATCTACAACGGCAAGGTCGTCAAGGTTGTCGACTTCGGCGCCTTCGTGAACTTCTTCGGCGCCAAGGACGGCCTCGTCCACGTCAGCCAGATCAGCAACGAACGCGTGTCCCGGCCCGCCGACGTGCTGACCGAAGGCCAGATGGTCAAGGTCAAGCTCCTCGGCTTCGACGATCGCGGCAAGACCAAGCTGTCGATGAAGGTCGTCGACCAGGAAACCGGCGAAGACCTGTCCGCCAAGGCCGAAGCCGTCGAGGCGTAAGCCTCTTCAGCATCGCTGATTGAATTGGGGCGGTTCTGGCGACGGGGCCGCCCTTTTTCTTTGCCCGGACGAAGCGCTTCGCATCGCACCCCAGGCCCATCTCGCCCTGATGCCTTGGCGGAGCATTGCGCGGGAGGACGTCTTGCTCAAGGACCGGCTTCGCCGGCCGCGCCGCGGCGGGCCTGCAAGGCCCGTCCTTGACCAAGGCGACCGTCCGCGCTCCCATTCCATCAAGGCCTAAGGGCGCACTCTCATCGGTGTCCTTCCTCTCCCTGAGGGAGAGGTGGCCCGGCGGAGCCGGGTCGGAGAGGGAGGAGCCGCGGTTTGCGGCGTAGATTTCAACTACGATCACCGGCGTTTCCCTCTCCACCATGCTCCGCATGGTCCCCCTCTCCCTCCGGGAGAGGAACGTCGCTTTGACGCACCGCCTCCGCCTCCAAAGTAAACGCCCCTTAACCCTCTCTGCGCGACAACGGAGCGTTCAGGATGACGGGGGCGCGGATGGCGCGGGCGATGCGGCGGTCGGGGCTGGAGATGGCCCTGGAGATAGTGGGGTGGGCCTGGGCCCGTCCGCTGACCACCCGCCTGCGCGGCGGTATCGTGGCCGCCTGCGGCGCGGCGCTGATCGCGGCCTTCGCCAGCTGGAATTCGGCCGACCCGAGCCTCAACGCCGCCTCCGATCTCGCGGCCACCAACCTGCTCGGCGGCGCGGGCGCGCTGCTCGCCGATATCTGCCTGCAGTCGCTGGGTCTGGCCGCCTGGGGCCTGGCCCTGCTTATGATCGTGTTCGGCCTGACCCGCGTCATCGAGCCGGAGCCCGGCATGGGCCGGGGTCCGATGCGCATGCGGGCGATGATCGGCCTGCTGTCGGTGTTCGCCATGGCCGGCGCCCTGTCGGGACCGACGCCCCCGAAGAGCTGGGCCCTGGCCGGCGGCCTCGGCGGTTTCTGGGGCGACGCCTTGATCGGCTTCCTCTCCAGCCTGTTCGCCTTCGCCCATATTCCGGCCGCAGGCATCTTCGCGGGCCTGCTGCTGCTGGGCCTCGGCCTGGCGGGTCTGGCCATGGCGCTGGGCGCAAGCCGCGAAAGCATGGTCGACGCCGCCGGCGGGGCGCTGGAGCAACTGCTGGACCGCACGCGCCGCGAGCCAGCCCCCGCGCCGCTGCCCGAGAAGGCGCCTGCCGTGCGCCGCCGCGCGGAACGGGTCGCCAAGCCCCTGACCTTCGCCGCGGATGAAGCGCCGACTGCGATCCAGGCGCCCGCCGCCCGGTCGGCCGAAGGCGAGCCCGCGATCAAGCCGCCCAAGACTGCACCCAAGAGCAGCAGCCGGGAAGTCCGCGAACAACAGAAGACTTTTGACTTCGTCCAGTCGGGCGGTTTCGCCCTGCCCGAACTGGCGATGCTGGCCAAGCCCAAG
>JBKJII010000458.1:0-8622 GCA_046598505.1 Caulobacter sp.
CCTCAGCGACCGCAGCCCAGCCTTCCGCACCCTGGTGCGCCAGGTGCGCGTCGCCAAGGGCTCCGACTTCTCCATCTGCGACGTCGAACTGCCTGTGCGAGTGGAGGCGACGGCCCCCTAACCGACGAACAGTATCTTCGAGGGACAGAGGTCGGCGATCGGGCAGTCCTCGCACTTCGGCCGCCGGGCCAGGCAGGTGTAGCGGCCGTGCAGGATCAGCCAGTGGTGGGCTCTCGTCAGGTACGGCTCCGGAACGATGGCCATCAGGTCGGCCTCGACCTTGTCCGGCGTCTTGCCGGCCGACAGTTTCAGCCGGTGCGAGACCCGGAACACATGGGTGTCCACGGCGATGGCCGGCTCGATGCCCAGTTCGTTGAGCACCACGCTGGCGGTCTTGCGACCGACCCCGGGCAGGGCCTCCAGATCGGCGCGATTGAGGGGCGTCTTGCCGCCGTGCTGCTCCAGTACGATCCGCGACAGGGCGATGACGTTCTTCGCCTTGTTGCGGAACAGGCCGATGGAATTGACGTAAGGGATCAGCCCCGCCTCGCCGAGGGCCAGCATGGCCTCGGGCGTATTGGCTACCGGAAACAGCTTTGCGGTCGCCTTGTTGACCTGCACGTCCGTGGCCTGGGCCGACAGGGCGACCGCGACCACCAAGGTGAAGGGGTCCTGGAAGGCCAGCTCGGTTCGCGGATCGTCGGACAGGGTGGCGAACCGGTCGAACAGCTCGCCGACGCGGGCCTTTTCCTTCGGTGACAGACGCTTCTTCGGGACAGGCTTTTTCATCGTCGGCGAGGATGGCGCGCGCCGCCCGGATCGCCAAGGCGGCCATTTCGCCTGGGGCGTTTGGCCCGCTATGCTGCCCGCGAAGAACTTTCACAGGTCGCAAGAACCGGGCGGATTTCACGCAAGACCCCGCCTAGGTTCGGCTCATGGCTTACGACATGACCCCCACCCGCTCCGCCCCGGCGCCGGCCTCCGGCGTCATCATCAACCTCGAAGAGCGCGCCCGCGACTATGATCGCATGGCCCGCGCCTTGGGCTGGCTGGCCGACAACTGGCGGGAGCACCCGTCGCTGGACGAAGCCGCCGATGCGGTCGGCCTGTCGCCGTTCCACTTCCAGCGGGTGTTCACCCGCTGGGCCGGGGTCAGCCCCAAGGCCTTCGTCGCCTCGATCGCCCACGCCGAGGCCCGCGCCCTGCTTGAAGAGGGCGCCAGCGTGCTCGACGCGGCGCTCGACACCGGTCTTTCCGGCCCGTCGCGGCTGCACGACCTGTTCATCGCCCAGGAAGCGGTCACGCCGGGTGAGGCGCGCCGCCGGGGCGAGGGCCTGACCCTGCGCTGGGGCCTGGCGCCCACGCCCTTCGGCCGGGGCCTGTTCGCGGTTGCGCCCCGGGGCCTGGCCGGGTTGGGCTTTGTCGACGAGGCCGGTGAGGACGCAGCCTTCGCCGACATGCACCGCCGCTTCCCCGCCGCCGACTGGATCCGCGACGACGAGACGGCTCGCGACATGGCCGTCCGGGCCTTCAGCGACGGCGACGGACCCCTGCCGGTGGTGCTGATCGGCTCGCCGTTCCATATCCAGGTGTGGAAGGCGCTGCTGCGCATCCCGTCCGGCGCCACGGCGACCTATGGCGATGTCGCCCGCTGGGCCGGCAAGCCCAGGGCCTACCAGGCCACGGGCGCGGCCATCGGCGCCAATCCCGTCAGCCTGTTGATCCCCTGCCACCGGGTCATCGCCCGCGACGGCCGGCTGACCGGCTATCACTGGGGGTTGGGCCGCAAGGCCGCGATGCTCGGGATGGAAGCGGTGGCGGCGGCGGGGTGAGGCGGGCGCTGGCGGATCCCCTCACGAAGACGCGGCGGACTGCGCCCTGATGTCTTGACGGCCGGTGCTGCCCCGTCGACGGGCCTGCTCAAGGACCGCTTCGCGGCCGCGTAGCGGCGACCCCGAAGGGGCCGTCCTTGACCAGGCCCGACGTTCGGAGCGCATCATTCCATCAAGGCCGAAGGGCTCCCTTACATCCTCGCAGATGGCAAGCGGGAGCGGCCTATGGTCGAGCACCCTAGTTGCTCGCCGCCGCCGGCGGTGGCGCTCGCGGGATCAACAGCTCGTCAAACACGATCTTCCAGCCACCGGGCCGGCGTTGCCAGACGCGGACATAGTGGGCCTTTACCGGCACGCCGTCCTTGGCCCAGCCGGCCGTGCCGTAAGTCCAGGCCATGTCGCCGGCGCTCGAGACGCCGCCGCCCAACGGCGCAAAGGTGATCTGCTTCGCCCGCCAGTCCAGTTCGGGCCCAAAGGTCGAACAGCCCGTCGCCGGCGCCATCGACGAGGACTGGATCCGCCCGTCGCAGGCCAGGACCTTCAGGTACGCCGCCTTGCTGTCGGCGCTCGCGTCAACGGCCAGCGCCGCCTCGGCGGCCTGAACCCTGGCCCAAGCGCCTTCCGGATAGAGCCCCGGGACTTTCGGCGACATCAGATAGCCCGGTGTCCCGTCCGGGCCGGGCGAGGCGGAAGGATCACTGCCCACGCCGCCGTCGAACACCCATTTCCACTGGCCGTCGGTCTGCTTCTTCCAGACCGTGAAATAGTGCCCGCGCCGCTTGCCCCCGACGCTGTAGGGACCGGTGGTGAAGCCGAGGTCACCGGACGCCGCGATTCCGGCCCAGGTCGGCCACCACTCCAGCTTCGGCGCAGTCGGGTCATCGTCCGGCGAGGCGAGGAATGTTTCTCGCGCATTGACCGGGTCCGGGGTCATCAGGACGGCGTCCGGCGCCATGCTGGCGAGGAACGAGCGTTTGACCCCACGCGCGTAGCCATCCGCCGCGAATGTCCGTTCGGCGGCGACCACCGGGGCCGGCGTCAGGGGTGCAACGGCCGCAACAGCGGGCAGGGCGATGGCGGCGGCGGTGATGGCCAGGATCAGGCGCATATCGGTCTCCCCGAATTTCGTCGGCGAAGGCTACTCCCGGCGGTGGTCCGCGCGGTATGAAATCGCGGTAAGACTTCGTCGCCACAGGACCGGACCGCAACGATGAGCTTCTCCCCGGCAGAGGTCGAACGCTACGCCCGCCATCTGGTGCTGCGCGAGGTTGGCGGCCCGGGCCAGCAGCGGCTGAAGGCGGCGCGGGTGCTGATGGTCGGGGCCGGCGGTCTCGGCGCGCCGGCGGCCCTCTATCTGGCCGCGGCCGGGGTGGGCCGGATCGGCGTCGTTGACCCCGATACGGTCGCCCTGTCGAACCTGCAGCGTCAGATCCTCTACGCCACGGGAGACGTCGGTCGGTCCAAGACGGCTGTGACCGCTGACCGGCTGACGGCCCTGAACCCCGAAATCCTCGTAGAACCCCATGCCGTGGCGCTGACGCCGGACAATGCCGGCGCCCTGATCGCCGGCTATGATCTGGTGCTCGACGGCACGGACGACTTCACCACCCGGTTCGCGACGTCCGACGCCTGTGTGGCGGCCGCGAAGACCCTCGTCAGCGGCGCCATCGCCCGCTGGACCGGCCAGGTCGGGGTATTCACCGGCAAGCCCTGCTATCGCTGCCTGGTGCCCGATGTTCCGCCGGACGCCGACACCTGCTCGACCGTCGGCGTGGTCGGCGCGTTGGGCGGGGTGATCGGGTCGATGATGGCGCTGGAAGCCATCAAGGTCATCGCCGGCGCGGGCGAGCCACTGGCTGGTCGCCTGCTGATTTACGACGCCCTCGCGGGGGAGACCCGAACGGTCCGTATCGGCGCCGATCCGGACTGTCCTGCCTGCGGTGCTTGACGGGGCGACCGCAAGCGGGCGTCATTCGCACCGCCGGACGCAAAGAGCCGGACAGGGGCGGAAGATCATGAAAACGCTGGCCAAGGTCCTGACCGGGATCGTCGTGGTTCTTGTGGTGCTGCTGACCGCCGGCTGGCTGGCGCTGCGGCGCCCGGACATCCCCTTCACCACCCTGCAGGCCAAGTACGGCAACAGCGCTTCGCGCTACATGGATCTGCCCGGCGGGCTCAAGGTCCACTACCGCGACCAGGGCCGGCGCGATGGGCCGACCCTTGTTCTGGTCCACGGCTTTGCCGCCTCGCTGCACACCTGGGAGCCCTGGGTGCAGCGGCTGGGCTCGCAGTACCGGATCATTACGCTGGACCTGCCGGGCTTCGGTCTGACCAGCGCCCCGGAAGGCTACAGCCTGAGCCGCAGCGGCTTCGTTGACGTGGTCGACCAGGTCACCGCGAAACTGGGCGTGACGAAGTTCGTGCTGGCCGGCAATTCGATGGGCGGGGGCGTCGCCTGGAACTACGCCCTGGCTCACCCCCACAAGCTGCAGGGTCTGGTGCTGGTCGACGCGGCGGGCTGGCCCCAGCAGCGGTCTGACGGTCGCGACGGGCCGTTCATCTTCAAGGTGCTCAGGCACCCCGTCGGTCGTTTCCTGATCAAGGACCTCGACACCACGGCCATGACCCGCGCAGGCTTGCAGGACGCGTTCGCCCCGACGCCGGAGATGGTCGATCAGGCCATGGTCGCCCGCTATGTGGAGATGTCACGAGCGCCGGGCCACAAGGACATTATCCTGAACCTGATGAGCGGGTTCGATCCGGCGGACGCGGCGACGAAGGACAAGCTGGGCAGGATAACCGCCCCGACCCTCATCCTGCACGGCGACACCGACAAGCTGATCCCCGTCGGCAACGCCATGCTGTTCGGCGACGCCATCCCCGGCTCGACGGTGATCATCTATCCGAAGGTCGGCCACGTCCCGATGGAGCAGGTCGCCGACAAGTCCGCCGCCGATCTCGACGCCTGGCTCAAGGCGAAAGTCTGGATGTCGAAGCCCTGAGGGGGATCAGGGACAGACACCCAGGTGTCTGTCCCTCGCGTGAGCGCCTACAGCATCGCGGGAATAACGCGGTCCGGCGGTCGGTGGCCGTCCATGAAGGTCTTGATGTTGACGATGACCTTCTCGCCCATGTCGATACGGCCCTCGACGGTGGCCGAGCCCATGTGCGGCAGCAGCACCACGTTGGGCAGCTTGAGCAGTTTGGGATTGATCGCCGGCTCGTGCTCGTAGACGTCCAGGCCGGCGCCGGCGATCTCGCCGCGCGCCAGCATGTTGGCCAGGGCCCCTTCGTCGATGACCTCGCCGCGGGCGGTGTTGACCACCACGGCGGTCGGCTGGAGCAGCTTCAGGCGGCGGGCCGACAGCAGGTGGTAGGTCGCCGGCGTGTGGGGGCAGTTGATCGAGACGATGTCCATCCGCGCCAGCATCTGGTCCAGACTCTCCCAGTAGGTCGCCTCGAGCTCTTCGGCGACGCGCGGGCTGACCGGCTTGCGGTTGTGATAGTGGATCGACAAGCCGAAGGCCTTGCCGCGACGGGCCAGGGCCTGGCCGATGCGACCCATGCCGATGATGCCCAGCCGCTTGCCCCACAGGCGGCGGCCCAGCATCCAGGTCGGCGACCAACCCTGGAAGCCGCCGGACTGCACGACGGCCGCGCCTTCGACGATGCGGCGGGTCGAGGCCATGATCAGGCTCATGGTCAGGTCGGCGGTGTCTTCGGTCAGCACGCCCGGGGTGTTGGTGACAATGATGCCGCGCTGGTTGGCCGTGGTGACGTCGATGTTGTCGACCCCGGCCCCGAAATTGGCGATCAGCTTCAGCCGTTCGCCGGCCCGCGACAGCAGGCGCGAATCCAGACGGTCGGTGATGGTCGGCACCAGCACGTCGCAACGGCCCATCGCATCGACCAGTTCGTCCGGCGTCATCGGCCGGTCGTCGACGTTGAGTTCGGTGTCGAACAGCTCCCGCATCCGGGTTTCCACCGGATCAGGCAGCTTGCGCGTGACGATGACTTTCGGCTTCTTGGCGGCCATGGACGCTTTCGATAACGGCGTTGGCCCCTCGGGGGGTCTTCGCACCCTTAGCAAAGGCCCGGCGGGGGGCCAAGCGAAGCTGCGGCGCTTAAGTGCTGCAGATCGCGCATTGCCGGTAAAGTTTGCGGCGATCGGGCTCGCCCTGATGCTGTCAGCCTGCAAGGCGGGCGGCGAGCAGGTCTGCGACACGCCCTCCACCCTGCCGGTGCCGCGCTTCGTCTCGCTGAAGTTCGGCGAGGTCTATGCCCGCAAGGGGCCGGGCGAGGATCACCGCATCCTGTGGGTCTGGCGCTCCAAGGGCATGCCGCTGGAGGTCGTGGCCGAGACCAGCGACTGGCGTCGCGTGCGGGGGCCGGACGGGGCCCTGGCCTGGGCGCACAAGCGGGCCATCGACGGGCGAATGACGGTCATGCGGGTCAAGCCGGGCCCGGTGGCCATGCTGGCGTCGCCGAAAGCCGGCGCGCGCGTCGTCGCCTGGTTGTCGCCCAACGCGGTCGCCACACTGGAGAAGAGCGAGGGCGGCTGGCGCAAGATCAAGGCTTCCGGCGAAACCGGCTGGGTTCCGGCCGCGGAGATCTGGGGCGCCGGCGCGCCGACTCCCTGCCGACCCCGCGAAGATTGAGGCCCCGCCCCCCGCGTGGTAACCCCGCCCCCAATCCAGCCGCGCGGACGCGGCGAAGTCCCGGTGATGCATGACCTCGACGACCCCGGCCCCCATGGCCCAGTCCAGCTACAGCTACGATGATCTGATCGCCAGCGGCCGCGACGAAACCTTCGGCCCCGGCAATGCTCAGCTGCCGATGCCGCCGATGCTGATGTTCGACCGGATCACCCAGATCAACGCGGACGGCGGCGCGCACGGCAAGGGCTACGTCGAGGCCGAGCTCGACATCAGGCCGGACCTCTGGTTCTTCGCCTGCCACTTCAACAATGACCCGGTGATGCCCGGCTGCCTGGGCCTGGACGCCATGTGGCAGCTGGTCGGCTTTTATCTGGGCTGGATCGGCGGCCCGGGCCGTGGTCGCGCGCTCGGCGTAGGCGAAGTGAAGTTCACCGGCGAGGTGACCCCGGACATCAAGAAGGTCGTCTACCGCATCGAGCTCAAGCGGGTCATCAACCGCCGGCTCGTTATGGGCATAGGCGACGGGGTGCTGGAGGCCGACGGAAAGCCTATCTATGAGGCCAAGGACCTTCGGGTCGGCCTCTATGCGAAATAGCCGGACAAAGAACCGGGCGTGCGAGGGTCCGCAGCATTCCGGGCGGACGGGGGTGGGAAGGAGTTGCTATGCGTCGCGTCGTCGTTACCGGTATCGGTATCGTGTCCTCTATCGGATCCAGCGCCAACGAGGTCACGGCCTCGCTGCGTGAGGCCAAATCAGGCATCAAGTTCGCCCAGTCCTACGCCGACCTGGGCTTCCGCTCGCAGGTCGAGGCCGCGCCTGACTGCGATTGGGAATCCATCGTCGACCGCCGCGCCGCCCGCTTTCTCGCTGAAGGCACCGGGTGGGCGCATGTGGCCATGGAGCAGGCGATCGCCGACTCCGGTCTCGAAGACAGCGAAGTCTCCAACAATCACACCGGCCTGATCGTCGGCTCCGGCGGCCCGTCGACCCGTGCGATCATCGCCGCCGCTGAAACGACCCGAGAGAAGGGCCCCAAGCGCATCGGCCCGTTCGCGGTGCCCAAGGCGATGAGCTCGGGCGCCTCGGCGACCCTGGCCACCTGGTTCAAGATTCGCGGCCTGAACTTCTCGATCAGCTCGGCCTGCGCCACCTCCACCCACTGCATCGGGTCGGCCTACGAGCAGATCCTGATGGGCAAGCAGGACGTGATGTTCGCCGGCGGGACCGAGGAGCTCGACTGGTCGCTGTCGAACATGTTTGACGCCATGGGCGCCATGAGCAGCAACTTCAACGACCGGCCGGCCGTGGCCAGCCGCGCCTATGACCTGAACCGCGACGGCTTCGTCATCGCCGGCGGGGCGGGGATCGTGGTGCTCGAAGAGCTGGAGCGGGCCAGGGCCCGCGGGGCGAAAATCTACGGCGAGGTTATCGGTTACGCAGCCAATTCGGACGGCTTCGACATGGTCGCCCCGTCCGGTGAGGGCGCTGCCCGCTGCATGAACCTGGCCATGGCCGGCGCCGGCGGCCGCACGATCGACTACCTCAATCCGCACGGCACCTCGACGCCGGTCGGCGACATCATGAGATGGAGGCGGTCCGCCAGGTGTTCGGCAAGAACGCCCCGGCGATCTCCTCGACCAAGTCCCTGACCGGGCACTCGCTCGGCGCCGCCGGCGCGCAGGAGGCGATCTACAGCCTGCTGATGCTCAACAACGGCTTCCTGACCGAGAGCGCCCATATCGAAACCCTCGACCCGGCGTTCGAGGACCTGCCGATCCTGCGCAAGCGCGACGACCGACAGGTCGAGACGGTGATGTCCAACAGCTTCGGCTTCGGCGGCACCAACGGCTGCCTGGTGATGGCGCGGATCTAGCGATTCAAGCGGCGTAAGCCTCTAGAACTTCGTGTGCGATCTGCCTCATCATGGCGGCTGCTGGCGTAGTCAGAACGGGCAGCGTTCCGCCCATGACCGACAGTTCGCCCTGCGGAGTGGACACCAGAAAGTCTACTCCAAACACCTTCGCGTCTTGAAGGTCGTCCAAGAGCTTGGGCATCTCGGAGCTAAGATGAGCGCCCAGCTTGTTTCGAAGTAGGCCGATGAACTCTCTGCGTGAGACCGTTTTTCGTTGAC
>JBKJII010000137.1:0-6136 GCA_046598505.1 Caulobacter sp.
CTGGTCCGGGCCAGCGCCTCGAACTGTGGCACGGTCAGCAGTGTGATCCTGGCATGCGGGTGCGCCTTACGGATCTGCCCGTATTTCAACACCATCGAGACCACCGCCCGCCCCGGCTCGCCCGGCGAATGGCTGGCGCTGCGCAGCCAGGTCAAGGCCGCGCGCTACGACCGGGTCTATGATCTGGAGAGTTCCAAGACCAGCCGCTTCCTGTTCCAGATGCTGCGGCCGTTCCCGCCGGCCTGGTCGGGCGCGGCGCCCGGCGCGCGGCTTCGGCACCGCAATCCGGCGCGCGAACGGATGCACACCCTGGAGCGGCATGCCGAGCAGCTGATGGTGGCCGGCGCCTGGCCGGACGCTCCAACCGGCGCCGGCGATGCGCCGCCGCCCGATCTGAGCTGGATCCTGCGCCGTGCGCCCGAGCCGCGTCCGGTGGCCGGGGCCGCCGCGCCGCGCCCGTTCGTGCTGATGGTGCCCGGCGGCGGCGAGAACAAGCCCGAGAAGCGCTGGCCGATCGGCAACTACGCCGAGCTGGCCAGCCGCCTGAAGGCGCGCGGCTATGACATCGTGATCATCGGCGGGCCGCAGGAAAGCGCCATGGCGCGGACCATTCAGAAGACCGTCGGCCAGGCCCGCGACCTGACCGGCCGCACCGACTTCGCCCAGATCGCCGTGCTCGGCGCCCGGGCGGTGCTGGCCATCGGCAACAACACCGGCCCGATGCATCTGATCGCCGCCGCCGGCGCGCCGACCATCGCCCTGTTCGACGGGACGGCCGACACCCTGCTCAACGCCCCGCGCGGCCATGTGGCCGTGATGCAGGCCCCGACGCTGGCCGAATTGTCGGTCGAGACCGTCGCGCAAGCCGCCTGGTCGCTGCTGCCGCGATAATCGGGACAGACACGCATTTGCGAGCAAATGCGTGTCTGTCCCTGTCAAATGGCCGGCCGTTGTGGCCCAACCGCGCTTGATCGCGGACGGACGGACGGTCATATAACAGCCAACAGTCACGGAACGCTTCGGCGGGCCGCGGGCTTTGCATGTAAACAGCCACCGGAGCACCGCCTATTCGCCGTCCCAACAATACGCCGCCCGTCAAGGACGGGCCGCGCATCAACGACGAGATCCGCGTCCCACGCGTCCTGCTGATCGACCAGAACGGCGAGAAGCAGGGAGAGATGCCGACCTCCTCCGCCCTCGAGGCCGCCGAGGAAGCCGGACTGGATCTCGTCGAGATCGTTCCCAACGCTGACCCGCCCGTCTGCAAGATCCTGGACTACGGCAAGTTCAAGTTCCAGGAGCAGAAGAAGAAGAACGAAGCGCGCAAGCGTCAGAAGGTTGTGGAAATCAAGGAGATCAAGCTCCGCCCCAACATCGACGTGCACGACTACGAGGTGAAGGCGCGCTCGATGACCCGCTTCTTCGAAGAGGGCGACAAGGTGAAGGTCACCCTGCGCTTCCGGGGTCGTGAAATGGCGCACCCCGAGCTCGGGATGAAGCTGCTTCAGAAGGTCCGCGCCGACTTCGAAATCGTGGCCAAGTGCGAATACGAACCCCGCATGGAAGGCCGCCAGATGATCATGATCCTCGCGCCCCGGTAGGCCGGGTCGGGGACATGCACTTCAGTGCGTGTCCCCATCGACTTCGAACGCAACGCCCCGGCCTCACCGCCGGGGCGTTTTGCTTTGCGGGCGCGCCGATCCAGCGTAGACCCGCGCCCCTGATGACCACCGAACCCACATCCCCTGCCCCGAAGCCCGGCGACAGCAAGGCGCTCTACGTCCTGCTGGCGGTGGTGTTCGTGAACATCGCCGGGTTCGGGGTGATCATTCCGCTGCTGCCGTTCTACGCCAAGTCGTTCGGGGCGCCGGACTGGCAGGTGTTTGTGCTGTTCGCGGCCTACTCCGTCGGCAACTTCTTCGCCGAGCCGCTGTGGGGTCGGCTGTCGGACCGGATCGGGCGGCGGCCGGTGCTGATGATCACCATCTTCGGCAACGCCCTGACCTACGTCATGCTGGCCTTCGCGCCGAACCTGTGGGTGGCCTGCCTGATCCGGCTGACCGGCGGGGTGCTGACCGGCAACATCTCGACCATCCAGGGCTACATGGCCGACGTGACCCCGCCCGACCGCCGGGCCGGGCGGCTGGGCCTGATGGGCGCGGCCTTCAGTCTGGGCTTCATGACCGGCCCGTCGATCGGCGGCCTGCTGGCGCGCGAGGACCTGGGCACCGTCGGCTTCCGGCCGCCACTGTTGTTCGCCGCCTGCCTGGCGCTGGCCGCCGGGATCGGCATCGTGCTGTTCGTGCGCGAGACCCGCCACGGCCACAAGGACGCGCCCAAACGCGGGCGGCTGGAAGGGCTGGGCGACGCCATGGCCCATCCGGTGATCTGGCGGACCCTGTGCGTCACCCTGATCTCGATGGCCGGGTTCGCGGGCATGGAGGCGACCTTCGGCCTGTGGGCGCACGCGAAGTTCGACTGGGGTCCAAGGGAGATCGGCTTCTGTTTCTTCGCCATCGCCATCACCGCGACCCTGGCCCAGGGGTTGCTGACCGGCTACCTGGCGCGGCGGATCGGCGAGACCACCACCGTGATGATCGGGCTGAGCCTGATCATGCTGGGCTTCGGCGTCCAGCCGCTGGTCGAGCACTGGCCGCTGGCCGTCGTCGGCATGGTCACCGTGGCGCTGGGCCAGTCGCTGGCCTTCCCCAACATCGGGGCGATCATCTCCAAATCATCCTCGTCCGAGCGACAGGGCGAGATGATGGGTCTGAACACCGCCGCCGGGGCCCTGGCGCGGATTATCGGCCCGCTGATGGCCGCGCCGCTGTTCATGAACTTCGGCCCGAGCGCGCCGTTCGCGGTGGCGGCGGGGCTGTGCGTGCCGGCGCTGCTGATGGCCTGGCAGGTGAGCAAGGCCGTGCGGCGGTCGGCCTAAATCCTCCCCATCGGGGGAGGTGGCGCTGCGCAGCAGCGACGGAGGGGGTCCGCTCAGATTTGGGGTGACCCCGTCGGTCCGCTTCGCGGACAGCTCCCCCGATGGGGAGCATCTTCGATCGCGGGCCGCTTCCCTTGCAATCACGCCCCCTTTGCCGTATTGGCTCCGCCTTTCCCGAACTGCCGGGCCAAAGGCATGCCTTGGCGGTTCTTGTTGCGACCTTAGAGGACAGGGCTCCGGCCCTGAGCAAAATGCCCAAACTGAAGACCAAGTCAGGCGCCAAAAAGCGCTTCAAGATCACGGCCACCGGCAAGCTGAAAGCCGGCGTCGCCGGCAAGCGTCACCGCCTGATCAGCCACAACAGCAAGTACATCCGCCAGCAGCGCGGCACGAAGGTCATGAGCGCTTCGGATACGAAGACGATCAAGTCCTACCTGCCCTACGGCCTTTAAGGGGAGCGCTGAGACATGGCTCGCGTCAAACGGGGCGTTACCGCCCACGCAAAGCACAAGAAGGTTCTTGAACAGGCCAAGGGTTTCTACGGCCGCCGCAAGAACACCATCCGCACGGCCAAGGCCGCTGTCGACAAGGCCGGCCAGTACGCCTACCGCGACCGCAAGGTCCGCAAGCGCAGCTTCCGCAGCCTGTGGATCCAGCGCATCAACGCCGCCGCGCGTCTGGAAGGCTTCACCTACTCGCAGTTCATCCACGGCCTCGACCTGTCGGGCATCGAGATGGACCGCAAGGTTCTGTCCGACATCGCCGGCCAGGACCCCGTCGCCTTTAAGGCCATCGCTGACAAGGTTCGCGCCGCGCTGGCTTAAGGTCTGGGGACCTCAATCGTCCCTCGAGTTTGAAAAGCCCTCCGGTGCGAGCCGGGGGGCTTTTTGTTTGCGCGCATAGCAGGCGAGCCCGGTTCCAACCCCGTCCAAAACCGCTTAGACCGAACCTCACATGACCGATCTCACCACACTCGAAGCCGAGCTTTCGGCCAGCATCGCCGGGGCGGCCGACGTCGCCGCGCTGGAGCTGATCCGCGTCGCCGCCCTGGGCAAGTCGGGGTCCATCTCGGGCCTGCTCAAGACCCTGGGCGCAATGAGCCCTGACGAGCGGCGCGATGCCGGGCCGGCGATCAACGGCCTGCGCGACCGCGTCGCCGGTTCGCTGGCCGAGCGCAAGGCCGCGCTGGAAGCCGCCGAGCTCGACGCGCGGCTGGCCGCCGAGACGCTCGACCTGACCCTGCCGGCCCCGCCGCGCCGTAAGGGGTCGGTGCATCCGACCATGCAGGTGATGGAGGAGATGACCGCCATCTTCGCCGAGATGGGCTTCGCCGTGGCCGAGGGCCCGGACATCGAGACCGACTTCAACAACTTCACCGCCCTGAACTTCCCCGAGAAGCACCCGGCGCGGGAGATGCACGACACCTTCTTCTTCAATCCGGGCCCGGACGGGACGCGCAAGCTGCTGCGCACCCACACCAGCCCGGTGCAGGTGCGGGCCATGCAACGGACCAACGAGGCCCCGGCCGCGCCGTGGATCGCCACGACCATGGAGCCGCCGATCCGCATCGTCGTGCCCGGCCGCACCTATCGCTGCGACAGCGACGCGACGCACAGCCCGATGTTCCATCAGATGGAAGGCCTGGTCATCGACAAGGGCATCCACATGGGCCACCTGAAGTGGACCCTTGAGACCTTCGTCGCGCGCTTCTTCGAGGTCGAGGGCGTGGTCAGCCGGTTCCGGCCGCACCACTTCCCGTTCACCGAGCCGAGCGCCGAGATGGACATCGGCTGCGATCGCTCGGGCGGTGAGATCAAGATCGGCACGGGCAGCGACTGGCTGGAAATCCTCGGCTGCGGGATGGTCCATCCGAACGTGCTGCGGTTCTGCGGCATCGATCCGGACGTCTACCAGGGCTTCGCCTTCGGCCTCGGCATCGATCGTCTGGGGATGCTGAAGTACGGCATGCCCGACCTGAGAGACATGTTCGAAGGCGATACGCGCTGGCTGAGCCACTACGGCTTCTCCGCCTTCGCCGCCCCCAACCCCGCGACAGGACTGAGCTGATGGCCTCCCACCTCGAAAACATCCCCTGGGTCATGGCCCGCGACCTGAACGCCAAGGCTTTCGACAAGGAGGCCGTGTCGCTGTTCGAGCTGTACCGCGCCTCGCTGCAGGCCGGCCAGACGATCATCGAGAACCGCACCTTCACCGACTGCCGGCTGGAAGGCCCGGCCGTGCTGGTCATCCTGGGCGGCGTGCATTTCGACGCCACCGACTTCGGCTACACGGCCGGCGACATCGGCCGGATCGTCTGGCGCACGGCCTCGGCGTCCGGCGCGGTGGGCGGCATTCCGTTCCGCAACTGCACCTTCAAGGGCTGCTCCTTCTTCGCCACCGGGTTCACCGGCAACGAAGCCTTCCTGCAGCAGATCCTGGCCCTGAGAACCGAACCATGAAGTTCACCCTGTCCTGGCTGAAGGACCATCTCGACACGCAGGCCACCACGGCCCAGGTCGTCGAGGCCATGACCATGGCGGGACTGGAAGTCGAGCATGTCATCGATCCGGCGGCCAAACTGGCGGCCTTCACGGTGGCGAAGATCGTCGAGGCGGTTCAGCACCCCAACGCCGACCGGCTGCGGGTCTGCCAGGTCGAGACCGTCGACGGCCGCAAGGAGATCGTCTGCGGCGCGCCGAACGCGCGCGTCGGCCTGACCACCGTCTATGCCCCGATCGGCGCCTATGTGCCCGGGCTGGACGTGACGCTGGTCGAGAAGCCCGTGCGCGGCGTGGTGTCCAACGGCATGCTCTGCTCGGCTGCCGAACTGGAGACTGCCGGGGAGTCCGACGGCATTCTCGTGCTGCCCGACGCCTTCGCGGTCGGCACGCCCGCCGCCACGGCGCTGGGTCTGGAAGCGGTGATCGATTTCGAGGTCACACCGAACCGGCCAGACTGGCTGGGGGTCGCAGGGATCGCCCGCGACCTGTGGGCTGCGGGACTCGGCACGCTGCGCGACCAGACGGTGACGCCGGTCCCGGGGAAATTCCCCTGCCCGATCAGCATCACAGTCGACGGCGACGCCTGCCACATCTTCTCCGGCCGGCTGATCAGGGGCGTGAAGAACGGGCCGTCGCCCGCCTGGCTGCAGGCGAAGCTGATCGCTATCGGCCGGAGAAGATGTGGCAGGCGTCGCCG
>JBKJII010000145.1:0-3858 GCA_046598505.1 Caulobacter sp.
CCTCGATTTCGGCCTGGTGCTGGAAGTCGCCTTCGAGGGCCTGCAACGCTCGACCCGCCACAAGAGCGGCGTCGCCATGCGCTTCCCGAGGATCAACCGCATCCGCTGGGACAAGCCGGCGCGTGAGGCGGACGAGTTGGCGACGCTGGAGCGGATGCTGGGCTGAACAACCGCGATCCTCCCTGGCGAAGCCGGGGAGGGGGACCGCCGAAGGCGGTGGAGGGGACGGCGCGATGCAAGCGGCCTCGTCTCGAATTCCGGTCGTTCCGGCGAGTCCGGCTCCGCCCCTCCACCATGCTCCGCATGGTCCCCCTCCCCGCTTCGCGGAGAGGATAGCTTCAACCGTTGAACCCCGTCACCGCGTCGATGATCTGCTGCTGCGTCGCTTCATCCATGTAGGGGTGCATCGGCAGGGCAAGGACCTTTTCGGCCAGGGCCTCGGTCACCGCCAGGCCGCCTGCGCCCTGCGGGAAGTGGGCGTAGGGCTCCTGCACGTGCATCGGCACCGGATAGTAGACCGCCGTCGGCACGCCCTGGGTCTTGAGGTGAGCGGCGAGGCCGTCGCGGTTCTCGTGCTCGATGACGTACTGGGCCCAGACCGACTGGCCGCCGGCGATGACCCTCGGCGTCGACAGGACCGAGCCCTCCAGCCCCTCCGCGTACCGGTCGGCCACGACCTGCCGCTTTTCGATCTCGTCAGGGAAAATGGCCAGCTTCTCGATCAGGATCGCCGCCTGGATCGAGTCCAGCCGCGAGTTCATGCCGATACGGGCGTTGAGATACTTCGGATCGTGCTCGAACACGCGGCCGTTCAGGTCCTGGGCGACGGCCTTGCCGTGCACGCGGTAGCTGTCCATCAGGTCCCACAGGGCCTTGTCCTTGAGCAGCACCGCCCCGCCGTCGCCGTAACAGCCGAGCGGCTTGGCCGGGAAGAAGCTGGTGGTGGCCACGTCGGCCCAGTGGATCGGATGCTGGCCGTTGAGAGTGCAGCCGAAGCCCTGCGCCGAGTCGCTGATCAGCTTCAGACCATACCGGTCGCAGATGGCGCGCAGGGCCGGATAGTCGGCCGGCTGACCGAACAGGTCGACGGCGATGACTACGGCAGGCTTGAGCCTGCCTTCGGCCTTCACCCCGGCGATGGCGGCTTCCAGTTTTACCGGATCGAGATTGAAGGTGTCTGGCAGCACGTCGACGAAAACCGGCGTGGCTTCGACCCACGGCACGACTTCCGGCGTGGCGGTAAAGGTGAAGGACGGACAGAAGACCGCGTCGTCCTTGCCGATGCCCCACGCCATCAGCGGCAGCACGATGGCGTCGGTGCCGTTGGCGCAACTGAGCGCCAGCGGGGCCTGGCCGAAGGCCGCCAGCTCGGCTTCGAACTGCCGGACCTCGGGGCCCATGACGTAGCCGCCGTGGTCGAGGACTTTGGCGATGGCCGCGTCGAGGCGGTCGCGGATGCGCCGCTGCTGGGCGGCGAGGTCGATGAAAGCGATGCTCATGGGGCGGCTCATAGCGGTGGACCGGCCCGGGTTCGACACAAACCCTGTAACCGGTTGTTGCGTTTGCTAAGGTGAATGCCATGCCTGATCATCCCGCAACAGCTGTCGTCCATGCCGCGTCCGCGGCGCCCGCTCCGCCGACCCCGGTCGTACCGATTCCGCTGCAGATCGATGACCGCCTGCGCCAGACCCTGCTGGGCGACGAATCCCTGCTGCACAAGTTCACCAACGCCGCCGGTGATCTGGCGGTGAATCTGGTGGTCGGGGTGCTCATCCTGGCGCTGACGCTCTGGGCCTCGTCCTGGCTGTCGAACGCGACCCAGCGCGGCATGGGTCGCCTGCGCGGCCGGCACGCGCCGGACCTGACCCTGCAGACCTTCGTCGCCTCGATGGTCCGCTACGTGATCCTGCTGATCGGTTTCATCGCCGTGCTGCAGCAGTTGGGCATCAAGACGACCTCGATCCTCACCGTGCTGGGCGCCGCCTCGCTGGCCATCGGCCTGGCGTTGCAGGGCGCGCTGTCGAACGTGGCGGCGGGGGTGATGATCCTGCTGTTCCGGCCCTATCGCGTGGGCGACATCATCGAGACCGGCGGCAAGAAGGGCACGGTGCGGGCGCTCGATCTGGTGATCACCGAGCTGGCCACGGCCGACAATCTCAAGATCGTCATTCCGAACAACAAGGTGTTCGGTGACGTGATCGTCAACCACAGCCACCATCTGAAGCGGCGCGTGGACGTCACCTTCCGGGTCGCCGCCGCCGCCGACCTGGCGAGTGTTATGGCCGGGGTACAGGCGCGCGCCGTGGCGAATCCGCTGGTGCTACAGGACCCCGCACCGACCACCAGCGTCGCCGCGTTGGGCGAAAGCTGGGTCGAGGTCGAGACCCAGGCCTGGACCCTGGCCGTCAATCACGGTGCAGTTCAGGCCGATCTGCTGCTGGCGGCAAAGCTGCTCGCGGCCGGGCTGGCGGCAGACCTGCCGCCGGTGCCCGAGGCGCCGGTCAGCCCGCCAGCGCCTGAGACAGGTCGGCCAAAAGGTCGTCGCAATCTTCTATCCCGACCGAAAGCCTGATCAGGGTATCGCTGATGCCGATCGCCGCCCGCTGTTCGGGCGGGATCGAGGCGTGGGTCATGATCGCCGGATGCTCGATCAGGCTCTCCACCCCGCCAAGCGACTCGGCGAGGGTGAACAGCTGGGTCCGCTCGAGCACGCGCCTGGCGCGGCTGAGGTCGCCGGCGATATCCACAGAAATGATGCCGCCGAAACCGTTCATCTGACGCTTGGCGAGCGCATGCTGGGGATGGCTCTCGAGCCCGGGGTAGATGACGCGGGTGATGTCGTCGCGGGCTTCCAGCCAACGGGCGATACGCAGGCCGCTCTCGCAGTGGCGCTGCATGCGCAGGGCCAGGGTCTTCAGACCGCGCAGGGCGAGGAAGCTGTCGAACGGGCCGGACACCGCGCCGACGGCGTTCTGCAGGAAGCGCATCTGCTCCTCGAGCGCCTGGTTGTCGCCCACCGCCACCACCCCGCCGACCATGTCCGAATGGCCGTTGAGGTATTTGGTGGTGGAATGCAGCACCAGGTCGAAGCCGTGCTCCAGCGGCCGCTGGACATAGGGGCTGGCGAAGGTGTTGTCGGCGACGCTGATCAGCCCGTGCTTCTTCGCCACCGCTGCGGCCGCCGCCAGGTCCACCAGTCGCAGGGTCGGGTTGGTCGGGGTCTCGACCCAGATCATCTTCGTTTCGGGCCGGATGGCGGCCTCGATGGCGGCCGGATCGGTCATGTCGACGAAGCTGAAGGTCAGGCCCGCCGAGCGAGTCCGGACGCGCTGCATCAGCCGATAGCTGCCGCCGTAGAGGTCGTCCGAGGCGATCACATGGGCGCCGGTGTCGAGTAGCTCGAGGGTCGTGGACGCCGCCGCCAGGCCCGACGCGAAGGCGAAGGCCGCCACGCCGCTCTCCAGATCGGCCACGCAGCGCTCGAAGGCGAAGCGGGTCGGGTTGTGGCTGCGGGCGTATTCGAAGCCCTTGTGCACGCCCGGGCTCTCCTGGGCGTAGGTCGACGTGGCGTAGATCGGGACCATCACCGCGCCCGTGGTCGGGTCGTGCTGCTGGCCGCCGTGGATCGTACGGGTGTCGAAGGCCAGCCGGTTCGAACGGTCCGCCATGGGATCTCCAGGATCTGGGGTGTGGGCTTTAGGCGCGGCGCAGGTGGTTGATCAGGTCGACCCGGGTGATCAGGCCCAGGAATTCGCGTCCGTCCAGCACGATCGCCACCTCGTCGCGCTCGAAGATCGGGATCAGCGCGTCCAGCGGCTCGTTGGCCTGCAGGGTGTTCAGCTTGGCGACCATGGCCGA
>JBKJII010000215.1:0-12360 GCA_046598505.1 Caulobacter sp.
TACCAAGCTGATGGGGCCGATGAGTGACACCGACAAGGGTCTCTCGCGCGCCCAGGTGTTCAAGCAGATCGACGCGTCCCTGACCCGTCTGCGGACCGACTACGTCGACCTCTACCAGTGCCACCGCTACGACCCGGATACGCCGCTGGAGGAGACGATGCAGGCGCTGACCGAGATCGTTCAGGCCGGCAAGGTCCGCTGGATCGGCTTCTCCGAATGGTCGCCCGAGCAGATCGAGGCGGCCTTCGCCCTGCCCGGCGTCGAGCGGTTCGTCTCCAGCCAGCCGCAGTACTCGATGCTCTGGCGGCGGCCCGAGGCCAAGGTCATTCCGGTCTGCAAGGCGCACGACGTGTCCCAGATCGTCTGGTCGCCGCTGGCCCAGGGCGTCCTGACAGGCAAATACCTGCCCGGACAGCCACTGCCTGACGACTCCCGCGCCGCCAGCGACGCCATGAGCGGCGCCATCCAGCGCTGGATGGAACCGGACGTGCTGGAACGGGTGCAGAAGCTCAAGCCGATCGTCGCCGAGGCGGGCTGCACCATGGCGCAGTTCGCCCTGGCCTGGGTGCTGCGCGAGCCGAACGTCGCCTCGGCCATTGTCGGCGCCAGCCGGCCGGGCCAGCTCGACGACAACGCCGCCGCCGTCGACCTGCGGATCGATCCCGCCCTGTTTACCCAGGCCGAGGCCGTGCTGGCGCGCTAGTTCGGCGGAGCGCCTTCGGTCGCCGAGGGCTCAGTCATGACTGGAGGCGCGGCGGCTGGAGCATCCGCGGCCGCAGTTGCAGCAGCAGCGGCAATGTCGGCGCGCCGGGTCAGATAGTGGGCGACGACGGCCTTCACCTCGGCAGCGTCGGCCTTCGGAAGCGCCTCGCCTTTGCAGGCATAGGCCGAAGCCCGGCTGAATGGAGATTCGGGCACGACCGGGCGCCAGCTGTACTGCACAGTCCCCTTCTGGATCGGTGCCATGTCGGCCGTAAAGGTGCTTGAGGCACCGACCTTGTAGCGCCCGCCGGCGCAGTCGAAGAGGATCGTCGAGCTGATCACCTGGGTGCTGCCCGGCCCGTTCACGGACTGGGAAAAGCCGATGAAGAACACCGTCTCCTTATGGCCTTCGGAGTCGGTCTTGATCGCCGCTTCGATGACGCTGATGGCGCGTTCGTCCTCGCCCATGACCCGGTAGTCGGTAGCATGGGCGAGACCCGGCCCGGCGAGGAGAGCAAGGGCGGCGATCGGGATCGCAGTACGGCGCATCTCAGGCCTCCAGTTTCGCGGCGATCTGGTTCGCCAGGTCTTTCAACTCTTCCATGTCGGCCATGTCCTCGCCATGCCGGCCGAGCGGCACGCCATCCCACCGCGGAATAATGTGGAAATGAAGGTGGTAAACCGTCTGGCCGGCCGGTGCGCCGTTGAACTGGGTGACGACGATACCGTCCGGACCCAGCGCCGCCTTCACCGCACGCGCTGTCTTCTGCACCCCGCCGATCAGCCGGCCGAGCGTCTTGGCCTCGGCGTCCAGCAGGTTACGGGCCTTCGAGGTCTTGGAAATGACCAGCACATGGCCCCTCGCCTGCGGAAACACGTCCATGAAGGCCAGGACCTGATCGTCCTCCCAGACCTTTACGCAAGGCATCTCGCCACGAACGATCTTCGCGAAGATGTTGCCGTCGTCGTACGCGCCGTCGAGGCTCATTGATGCACTCCCTCTGAGGGGTATTGTCCTATCAAACGCAGCGGGGAGCGCAAACGATGGGCGCAGTTAAGGACGGACTGGGCGGAGACCATCTCACCGAGCGCCAGAAGAAATGGTTCGCCTCCGTGCGCGCCAGTCTGCAGCGGGACACCGGCAGGACGCTTGAGGAATGGGTGACCATAGCCCGGACCTGCCCGGAAACAACGCCGCGCAAGCGGGTTGAGTGGCTGCGCGAACACCACGGCCTGGGCGTCAACCGCATCGCCCACATCCTGTCGGAAGCCTTCCCGTCGGCCATGGGTTGGGACGAGCCCGATGCCTTGCGCGCGGCCCTGTGGACGGATCCGGCCTCGACGGCGATTTTCGAGGCCGTCGAGGCCGCCGTGGCCGGCTTCCCGGGCCTGGTGACCGGGCAACGGAAGGGCTTCTCGGCCTGGTCGCGGAACTTCCAGTTCGCGGCCATGCGGCCGATCAAGGGCGGCAAGGCCCGGCTGGGCCTGTGCGTGGCGCTCGACGCCGACCCGCGCCTGGTCGAGCCGAAGAACGAGGGCTGGTCCGAACGGTTGAAGGCGGCGGTAATGCTCGACTCGCCGGCCGATGTCGATGCCAGGCTGAAAGCCCTGCTGCAGAAGGCGTGGGACGCATCCTGATGTTCGTCGCCGTCTATCGCATGCGGCTGAACCCCGGCCATGAGGACCAGTACGCCCGCGACTGGCACGACGCGACGCTGGTCGCCATCGACCAGTTCGGTTCCGGCGGATCGGCGCTGTTCAAGGAGGCCGACGGGACCTGGGTGGCCATCGCCCGCTGGCAGGATCGAGCGGCTCGTCAGAGGTTCTTCGACCGCACAGTCGATCCCGTCGTCCGGGCGCGGCAGGCGGACGCTATCGCCGAGCGTCTGGCGACCCTGGAACTCGACTGCGTCGATGACCTGTGGGTTCCAATGCCGATCCTGCCCAAGGAGGGCCCGCTATGAAGATCCAGTACGTCATCAAATATGTCGCCGACATGGATGCCGCAGTGGCCTTCCATCGCGACCGGCTGGGTCTTGGGCTTCGCTTTGCCTCGCCCCACTGGACCGAGTTCGACGCCGGCGGGGTGAACCTGGCCCTGCATCTGGCGACGCCTGACAAGCCCGCCGGCGGGGCCGAGATCGGCTATCACAGCGAGGACCTGGAGGCTTTTTACGCGGCGCGAGAGGCTAACGGCATTACCTTCACCGACCCGCCCCGCGAGCAACACGGCGCGAAGATCGCCCGTATCCTCGACAGCGAAGGCGTGGAGTGCAGCGTAGGGGGGTGAGACAAAAGGGCCCCGTCCACTCCCCCTGAACGTCATGACGCAAACAAGGCGGGCCATGACGGATCTTGCTCAGGTCTCCGCCTTGAACGGCGAATACTCCTCCGCCAGCCAGTCCATCTCCTGACGGATCGCCGCGCGCTCCTGATCCAGGTAGCGGCGCACAGGCTCACGCAGGGCGGGGTCCGCGATCCAGTGGGCGGAATAGACCTCCGCCGGCAGATAGCCGCGGGCGATCTTGTGCTGGCCCTGCGCCCCGGCTTCGACCCGCGGCAGGCCGAGCCGGATCGCGTGTTCGATGGCCTGATAGTAGCAGAGCTCGAAATGCAGGAAGGGGATATCCTCGACACAGCCCCAGTTGCGACCGATCAGGCAGTCGCCGCCGATCAGGTTCAGGGCCCCGGCCACCCAGCGTCCATCCTTGCGCGCCATGATCAGCATCACCCGGTCGGCCATCCGCTCGCCGAGCATCGAGAAGAAGGCGCGGTTCAGGTAAGGCCGACCCCACTTGCGGCCGCCGGTGTCCACGTAGAAGCCGTAGAAGGCGTCCCAGTGTTCTTCAGTCAGGTCCGCGCCGGTCAGGGCGACGATTTCGTCCACAGCCTCCAGGGCCAGTCGACGTTCGCGCTTCACCGTCTTGCGCCGGGCCGATGACAGGTCGGCCAGGAAGGCGTCGAAGTCGGCGTAGCCGCGATTGAACCAGTGGTACTGCTGGTCCTGGCGCTGCAGCAGACCGGCGGCGCCGAGGAATGACCAGTCAGCCTCGTTCGGAAAGGTCACATGCAGGCTGGACGCGCCGAGCTTCTCGCAGAGTGTCAGCGCGCCACCGAGCAGCATGCGTCGGCCCTCGTCCGGGTCGACGTCCGGCCGCACCAGCAGGCGGGGTCCGGTCACCGGCGAGAAGGGCGAGGCGCCCTGGAGCTTGGGGTAGTAGCGACCGCCGGCCTTCTCGTAGGCGTCGGCCCAGGACCAGTCGAAGACGTATTCGCCCTGGCTGTGGGTCTTCAGATAGAGCGGCATGGCCGCCGCCACCTGCCCGGCCGAGTCCGCGACGGTCAGGTGATAAGGGCCCCAGCCCGTCCGGTCGCTGACCGAGCCGGACTCCTCCAGCGCATTGAGGAAGTCGTAGGCGATGAACGGGTTGTCGGCGCCGGCGCAGGCGTCCCAGGCCTCGCGGCCGATCTCGCGGATGCGGCGGTGGATGGCGACCGCCGGCGTCAGGCTCACGCGGCGAAGCCCTCGAAGATCAGGTTGTCGCAGTGGTCCTGCAGCCGTTCCCATTCGTCGGCCGACCGCACGGTCCAGGCGATGATCGGCATGCCCCTGGCCCGGAACAGATCTGCGCGTGGCGACGGCAGCATCTTCGCGTCGAGTGCGAGGAAGTCCGGCCGGGCGATCGCGACATGCTCGAGATTGGCGAAGGACTTGCGGATCTCCGGCGTCAGCTTGCTGGCCGCGCCATCTTTCCAGTCATAGCTGTCCAGGCCGCGCAGGATCTGCGGATGGTGGTCGGCGAACCAGGCGTGGCTATACGGGTTGAAGCCGATCACGCAGGTCGGGCCGTTGTGGTCGAGCAGCACCTCGCTGACGCGCTTTTCGAGCGGGCCGACCTCGCCGAACGGCGTCTTCAGCTCGATGTGGACCATCGCGCGATGACCGACCTCAACCAGCACTTCACTGAGAGTCGGGATGGTCTCGTCCGTACCGGCCAGACGCAGGTCCTGCAGGTCATGCAGCGACCGGTCAGACAGCTTGCCCTCAGCGCCGGTCAACCGGGCCAGGCTGTAGTCGTGGAACACCACGGCCTCGCCATCGGCGGTGATCTGCACGTCCAGCTCGATGCCGTAGCCGGCGGCGCAGGCGGCCTGGAAGGCGGCCAGCGAGTTTTCCGGCGCGCCGCCGGGCGACCACAGGCCGCGGTGCGCCACGGGCGGATTGAACAAGCGCTCCCAGGCTTCGCCAAAAGCGCCGGGTTCCGGTCGCGCCTTCGTCTTCATGACGCCAACTCCACCACCGCATCCACCTCGACCGAGAAATTGCGCGGCAGACGATAGACGCCGACAGCCGAGCGGGCGTGGCGCCCGGCCTCGCCGAACGCCTCGACCATCACGTCGGAACAGCCGTTGATCACGGCGGGAATGTCGAAGAAATCAGGCCCGGCCTGGACGAAGCCGCCCAGCTTGACCACCCGCTTCACCCGGTCGAGGTCGCCGTCGCAGGCGGCGCGCATCTGAGCCAGCAGATTGATCCCGCACAGGCGGGCGGCGCGGACGGCCGTGTCCTTGTCGACATCGACGCCGACGATGCCGGTGACGCCGCCCGAGGCGTCGAGCGACACCTGGCCGGAGATGTGGACGAGGGTCCCTACCCTGACGAACGGCACATAGTTGGCGATCGGGGCGACGGGGTCGGGCAGGTTGATGCCTGCGGCGGAGAGGCGAAGGTTTACGGTCGACATGCCGTGAAGCTAGCGCGCCGGAGCAGCCGGCGGAAGCGACGCAGGCAACGAAAAAGGCCCGGGTCTGCGGCGACCCGGGCCTTCACGCGAACTTGAACCCCGAGGGGCGTTACTGGGGGGAGGATGCCCGCCCGGCGTTCAGGCTCTTACTTCGCGGCTTGCAGCTTCTCGACGGTCGCGGTCACGCGCTCGTTCAGCGGCTTCACCGAGTCCTTGACGGACGCGGAGACGGTTTCGCCCCACTTGGCGAATTCGGCCATGTAGCCTTCCAGCGAGGTCTTCATCCAGGCGGTCTGGAGCTCAACGGCTTCCTGAACGCTCTTGGCGCCGGCCAGGGCCTTGGCGGCCGAGACCTGGTCTTCAATGTTCTTCTTGGAGAAGGCCATCGCCTGGGCGCCCAGGACTTCCGCGCCCTTGGTGGCCGCGGTGACCGAAGCCACAACGGCTTCCAGATTCTTCTTGGAATAGGCGTTGGCTTCGTTGAGCGTCGCGAGGGACTTCTCGACGTTGTCCTTGAACGCTTGATTGCCCGCGGTGGCGAACTGCTCGACCGTGGTCTTCAGGGTATCGGCGCCGGTAGCCATAATGAAGTCTCCTGTGAGGTCGGGGAGGACCTGAATTGGGTTTCGGCCGCGACCTGAGTCGCCGCTGACAGTCACGATGTCTCATGTTGCAGTGCAGCAGTCAACGACTTTTTGTGCAGTGCAGCATGACAGGTTTGCGGCGCACAACGCCCCCTGCCTTCCCCTGCGGCGGATTCGCTCAACAGGTGTTTACTTTGGCGAAAGACGAAACAATGCATGCTAGTTAGATGCCGCAGTGTCGCCTCGGGGCAGCCCTGTAAATTGTAATCTTTTTCGACGGACGCCGCATGTTCGAGCTCGCCCGCCGCCTCTCTTTCGCAATTGCGCTGGTCGCCACTCTGGCGACCGGTCTGGCTGCGCCGACCCTCGCGGCGGCGCAGGTGCCTTACCTCACCCTGCCGGCGACGGAGTCCAAATACGCAGCCATAGTGGTCGATGCGAACACCGGCGAAGTGCTCTACGCCAAGCGCGCCGACAGCCCGCGCTATCCAGCCTCGATCACCAAGGTGATGACGCTCTACCTGGCCTTCGAGGCGATCTCGGAAGGCCGTCTCAAGCCCACCGACATGATCACCGTCTCGGCCCGCGCAGCCTCGCAGCCGCCGACCAAGCTGGGTCTGGCCGCCGGCGAACAGATCAGCGTCGACGACGCCATGCGCGCGATCGCCGTGAAATCGGCCAACGACATGGCCGTCGCCCTCGCCGAGCACCTTGGCGGGACCGAACAGCGCTTCGCCGCTCTGATGACCTTGCGCGGCCAGGAACTGGGCATGACCAACACGCGCTACGTCAACGCGTCCGGCCTGCCCGACAGCCGCCAGATCTCGACGGCCCGTGACATCGCCATCCTGTCGCGCGCCGTGATGCGGGACTTCCCGCAGTACTACAACTACTTCAGCCTGCGCTCCTTCACCTTCCGGGGCGTGACGGTGAACAACCACAATCATCTGCTCAGCCAGATGTGGGGCGTCGATGGCCTGAAGACGGGCTACACCAACGCCTCCGGCTACAACCTCGCGGCCTCGGCCGTGCGCGACGGTCGCCGGCTGATCGCCGTGGTGCTCGGCGGCCGATCGACGGTGACCCGCGACGACCATGTCGAGGACCTGCTGCTGACCGGCTTCGACGTGCTCAAGCGCCGCTCGCTCGGCGAGACGATCACCGTCGCCCAGTCGATGTTTGAACCCGTGCCGGACGGTCCCATGGACCGCCCCTCCCCAGAGCAAGGCGACACCGAACAGGAGGGCGGCCTGCGCGTCGTTCTGACCGACGGCCCGGCCACGGCGACGCCCTACGCGGTCCAGGGTCGCATGTCCCCCGTGCCGGACGTCTTGCCTCCCGTGCGCCACGCGGCCGCGCCGCCCAGGAAGGCCACCCCCAAGAAGCCTCGCGGCAACTGGGCGATCCAGGCCGGCGCGTTCAAGTCCAAGTCCCAGGCCCGCGAGCAGCTGTCGCTGATCCAGCGCCGTTTCGCCTCGGCTGTCGACGATGGCGAGGCCGCCATCGGCGGCGCGGTCGGCGGCTACTTCCGCGTTCGCTTCGAAGGCATGACCGCCGACGCCGCCAAGTCCGCCTGCAAGGTCCTCAAGGCCAGGAAGCAGGCCTGCATGGTGATCTCGCCCTAGCAGCGCCGGGGACATGCGCCGAAGGTACGCGTCCCCGCTACTTCTTCAGCAACCGGTCCCGCGCCGCGTTGAGCCGCGCAGCAAGGCCGCTCGTGCCGCCGGCGTCGGGATGCACGGCCCGGATCAGGCGGCCGTAGGCGGCCTGGATCTCTTCCCTGGTGGCGGTGGCGGCGACGCCGAGGATATCGCGCGCTTCGGTGAGGCTGTCGTCATCCTGCAGCGGCGCCGGGATCTGTCCCCGTCGGGCCGTCAACGCCAGCACCAGCCCCGCCGCAGCGAGCACCACGCCGGGCACGACCCTGCCCGTCACGCCCAGCATGCCGCCGCCGATGATGGCGATGGCGGCCATACTGCCCGAGGCGATCTTCCATTCCGGCCGGGCCAGCATCGGCCGCGCGCGACGGCCAGCCCAGACCAGCAGGGCGAAGGCGGCGAGGCCGAGCAGAATGTAAGGCATGAACGCGTCTCCCCGCTATTCAGCGGCGAGCAACTCTTCGCCCGAGAACTGCGAAAGTCCAACCGAATGCACCAGGGCGCGGAGTTCCTGGCGGGCCGAGACATGCACCAGAGACACCGGCACCGGGCGCACCTTGGCCGACAGGTCGGCGACCGTCAGACCGAACGGGAACAGCTCGCGGTAGATGACCCGGTCGCGCAGGCCCGCGCCGATACGAAAGCCGACGCGCTTGGCGAGCGCGGTCAGGCGGTCGTCAACGCGCTTGCGATTGCGCGCCTCGACGCTGGCAAGTCGATTGCGCAGCACGATCCAGTCGAGCGCCTGGCGCTGGCCGGTCAGGGCGCGGGCCTTGCGCGCCTCCCAGACGGTCTCGGAATAGATGCTCGGCTTCTGAAGCTCGAGCGTCACCGGGTCGACATGGCCCAGCACGTCGAAGTCGACGAAGCTGTCATTCATCGGGGTGACGATCAGGTCGGCGCGAGCGTGCGCCAGGCGCGACAGGGCCGAGTCGCCGCCGGGCGTGTCGATGATCACGAAGTCGGCGTCCTCGCTGGCGTGATCGAAGGCTTCGACGAAACGGGCCATTTGCTCGATCTCGCCGGCGCGGGCCAGAGCGACGCCGTCCTCGGCGGGATGGCGCTGCAGCGGCTCCGGCAAGGTCTGGTCCTGCGACGCCAGCCAGGCGTGGCGGTTGAGGAAGAAGCGGGCCATGGAGGACTGGCGCAGGTCCAGGTCCATCACCGCCACCTTGGCCCCGCCGTGCAACAGCGACGTCGTCAGGTGCACGGCGATCGTCGACTTGCCGGCCCCGCCCTTTTCATTGCCCACCACGATGACATGCGGCTGCGTCGCCATAGGTCGCCCCAGTTCTCACCTCGCCCCGCCGAAGCGGCGAGGTTTTCAGCCGACGAGACACCCGCGGGGTGAGTCGGAGCAATGCAGGGCGCGGAGTTGTCCACAGCTGTAAGGTCGCGGCTGGACCCTCGCGGCCGTGCGCGATATGCCGCCCGGCATGAGCAACAGCCCCCTCCCCGTCGTTCGCACCGTGGCCGAGCTGCGCGCCGTCGTCGCCGGCTGGAAGGCCGCCGGCGAGCGGGTGGCGATGATCCCGACCATGGGCGCGCTGCACAGCGGCCACCTGTCGCTGATCGCCCAGGGGAGGACCCTGGCCGAGCGGACCGTGGCCTCGATCTTCGTCAATCCGGCCCAGTTCGCGCCACACGAGGACTTCGACGCCTATCCGCGCGGCGAGGCGGACGACGCGGCGAAGCTGGCCGGGGCCGGCTGCGACCTGCTGTACGCGCCCCAGGCCCGGGAGATGTACCCTGACGGCTTCGCGACGGCGGTGACGGTGGCCGGCGGCGTGTCCGAGCCGCTGGAAGGCGTCTCGCGGCCGCACTTCTTCGGCGGGGTCGCAACGGTGGTGGCCAAGCTGCTGATCCAGTGCGGGCCGGACGTCGCGATCTTCGGCGAGAAGGACTACCAGCAGCTGCTGGTAATCCGGCGGATGGCCCGGGACCTGGACCTGCCCGTGGAGATCGTCGGAGGGCCGACGACGCGCGAGCCGGACGGTCTGGCCCTGTCCTCGCGCAACGCCTACCTGACGGCCCAGGAGCGGGCCGCTGCGAGCGCCCTGCCCTCCGCCATGCGCTACGCCGTGGCGGCGCTGCGGGACGGCGGCGAGGTCGTTGATGTCGAGGGCGCGGTCACGGCCAGCCTGATCGGGGCCGGCTTCGGCAAGATCGACTACGTCGAGGTCCGCGACGGCGCGACGCTTGAGCGCTGCGGTCCGGGACCGACGCGGACGGGCGCGCGGGTGTTCGTGGCCGCCTGGATGGGCAAGACCCGACTGATCGACAACTGGGCGGTGTAGGGAGGGACAGACACCTTCGGGTGTCTGTCCCTAACGCGACCTCACCACGCCCCCAGCTCCCTCAGCTGCCGCGCCAGTTCCGGCGCTATGGCTTCGCCCTCGGCGGTCGGCAGGTCGGGCGGGACGTCGGCGGGCGTCAGGTAGCGCCAGCCCTGGAAGGCGCGTCGCGGCTGCGGCGCGGTCTCGATCAGCTCGGGCTTGAGATAGATGCGGCAGGGCTGATGCCCGCTGTCGAGCACGACGATCTCGTCGATCACCTGCCGCACCAGCACCTGGCCCTTGATCACCCAGTAGAGCGAACCGCCCTCAAGCAGCTCGGCCGCGCGTTTCGGCGTCTGGCGGGTCGGGCAGACGGACCGGTGGCCCTGCGCGGCCCGCTGGGCCCGCCAGACGCGCAGGTCTTCAACGCTGTCGATACCGACGCAGAGCTTGATCAGGTGCAGGGCCATGTCCTTGCTTATCTTCTACCCGCCTGTTCCGGAACTGGATGACATCGCCGGGTCTGGTCGGACGATGACGGGATCATCTGCGACGCTGCGCCGGTGAGGCAGGCAGGCTATTTCGCAGCGGCCGCCGCAGCCGCAGCGCGTTGCATTTCCGCGCCCCGCTCCGTCCAGTGCTGGCCGAGAGTCTGCAATTCCCTGCCACAAATCGGCATCGCGGCCTGTATCTCCGCCTCGGCGTTCGGCCGGCTGAACAGAGTGACGACGAGATCGATCGCGTCCTGGTCCGGATGCCTGCCCTGCACGCGCCCGGCGTAATAGAGCGCGCCCATCAGGCCGGCGTTTGCGGTTGCCGGATCGGTCTCGCCGGCCATGGCGAGGTAGGCCGCGAGACACATGGTCTCCTGCTCCGGCGCGGGCTCGGCGGCCTGGGCAGGCAATGCGATCGCCACCAGCGTGGCCGAGGCGATGATCGCCCGGCGCAGGGTTTCAAGGGTCATTGGCTCGCCTCCAGTTTCACCAGCACCACGCCCTCGCTGACCTGACCGCCGGCGACGGCCGACAGCTCGGCGACCACCCCGTCGAACGGTGCGGCCAAGGCATGTTCCATCTTCATCGCTTCGAGCACCAGCAGGGTCTGGCCCCTGGTCACCGTGTCCCCGGCCTTGACCGAGACCGAGACGATCTTGCCGGGCATGGGAGAGAGGATTGAGCCGTCGGACTCACCGGCCCGCCCCGCGGCGTCGGCCCGCGGGCGCCGGAAGGTGAACACATCTCCGGCTTCGAAGACCACGACTTCATGCTCGTCCACGACCAGCAGGTCTTCGGGAAACAGGTCGACGTCGAGAAGCTCCGCTTCGATGGCCAGATCGCCGCAGGTCAACATCATGCGCCGGCGTGGCGCGGCGTTGAGCCTGAACCCACGCGCGCCGTCCAGGGCGGACCAGGGCGAGATCTGATCTCCATCGGCCTGCAACTCCACCAGCGCCGTCGCAGCGATACCCGCCACGACGTCCGACGGGCGGCCATCGCCCAGCAGGGCTTCGAGCCGCCGTTCGATGAAGCCTGTATCGATATCGCCGCTGACGAAATCCGGATGACCGGCGCAGCGTGCGAGGAACGCAGCGTTGGTCTTGACGGGCCAGACCTCGACGCTGGCGCAGGCGTCGGCCAGCGCCGCGGCGGCGGCTTCCCGCGTCTCCCCGTGGACGATCAGCTTCGCGATCATCGGATCGTAGAACGGGCTGACCTCGCCGCCCTCCTCCACCGCGCTGTCGACCCTGATCCCTTCTCCCATGGGGAGAAGGAGGGGCCCGCGTCCGGAGGACGTGGGAGGTTGAGGGGGTAAGGTCTGACCGCCGTAATCCCTCACCCTCCCACCGGCTTCGCCGGCGGGCCCCTCCCTCTCCCGCCGGGAGAGGGTTTCGGTGGGCAGCCGGAAATGCGTCAGCGGCCCCGTGCTCGGCAGGAACCCCGTCGCCGGGTTCTCGGCATACAGCCGCGCCTCCATGGCCCAGCCATTGAGGGTGATCTCGTCCTGCTTCAGTGGCAGCGGCTCCCCGCTCGCCACGCGCAGCTGCCACTCGACCAGGTCCTGGCCAGTGATCATCTCGGTGACCGGGTGCTCGACCTGCAGGCGGGTGTTCATTTCCATGAACCAGATGCGGTCGGGCCTCAGGCCCTCGCTGGCGTCGGCGATGAACTCGATGGTGCCGGCGCCCTCGTAGTTCACCGCCCTCGCCGCCTTGACCGCGGCGTCGCAGACGGCGGCGCGCGTGGCGGCGTCCATGCCGGGGGCCGGCGCCTCCTCGATGACCTTCTGGTGGCGGCGCTGCAGGGAGCAGTCCCGCTCGAACAGGTGGACCACGTTGCCGTGGCTGTCGCCGAACACCTGCACCTCGATATGGCGGGGACGGGTGACGTATTTCTCG
>JBKJII010000327.1:0-4680 GCA_046598505.1 Caulobacter sp.
CTCGAAGAGGCTGTCACCAGGCTGCGCGCCCTGCCGGGCATCGGCGAATGGACGGCCCAGTACATCGCCATGCGCCAGCTGCGCGAGCCGGACGCCTTCCCCGCCGCCGACATCGGCCTGATGCGGGCCCTGGAGGTCGAGGGCGTGCGACCCTCGCCAGCACAGCTGCTGGCCAGGGCCGAGGCCTGGCGACCCTGGCGCGCCTATGCCGCCCTGCATCTGTGGGCGTCAGACACTGTCGTGCTAAAGGCGATCGCCGATGCCAGACGCGCGGCCTGAGCGCCTGATCCGCAGCTGGCTGGAGACGCCGGTCGCGACCTTGCAGATCATGGTCGATCCGGACGAGGTCGTGCGGGTACTGGACTTCGACAACGACAGCCCGCGCACGCGGCGGCTGATGGCGATCCACTACCGCGATGTGCCGGTGGTCGATGGCGAGACGCCGAAAGCGATCCGGGCCGCGTTGGTCCGCTACTTCGCCGGTGAAATGGCGGCGCTGGCCGATGTGCCGTACCGCGTCGCCGGCACCGACTTCCAGCAACAAGTCTGGTCCGCCCTGACCGAGATCCCGGCCGGGGAGACCCGCACCTATGGCCAACAGGCCGTGCGGATCGGCCGGCCCGCTGCTGTGCGGGCGGTGGGGCTGGCCAACGGGGCCAACCCGATCGGCATCGTCATCCCCTGCCACCGCGTCATCGGCAGCAACAGATCCCTGACCGGCTACGGCGGCGGGCTGGAGCGCAAGCGCTGGCTACTGGCGCATGAGGGAGCGACGCTGCTCTGATCCCCGAAGCGTCATGGCCTTGTCCGGGCCATGACGGTAGGGATTGAGGCTTGGGAGCAGGGGACACGTACCTGCGGAACATGGCCCCTTGCTCCCGCCAGTCTGCTGCCATCATGCTGTCAGCAGACTGTCGCTAGAACCCCGTCCATGAGACGCGCAGACCGCCTGTTCCAGATTATCCAGATCCTGCGTCGCGGGCGGGGGCCAGTGACGGCTGACGCCATGGCAGTCGAACTGGAGACGTCCAAACGGACGATCTACCGCGACATCGCCGACCTGATGGGCCAGCGGGTGCCGATCCGCGGCGAGGCGGGGGTCGGCTATGTGCTGGAGGGCGGGTTCGACCTGCCGCCGCTGATGCTGACGGCCGACGAGGTCGAGGCGGCGGTGCTCGGCGCCCAGTGGGTTGCGCTGCGCGGCGACCCGGCGCTGGCGCGGGCGGCGCTCGATCTGGTGGCCAAGATCAGCGCGACGGTTCCGGAGCGTCTGCGGCCGCTGATCCTTGATCCGAGCACGCGCACGACGCCGAGCAACTGGCATCGGCCGGACGGCCTGGACATGGCGCGGGTGCGCGCCTCGATTCACGCGGGGCTGAAGCTGCGGCTACATTATCGCGACGAGCAGGAGCGGGAGACCCACCGGACCATCTGGCCGATCGCCGTGGGCTATATGGACGCGGTCCGCCTGTTGATCGGCTGGTGCGAGTTGCGGCAGGATTTCCGCAGCTTCCGGACGGATCGGGTGATCGAGGCGGCCTTCCTCGACGAGCGTTATCCCGAGCGTCCGACGATCCTGCGAGCGAAGTGGCGCAAGACCTTGGGCAAGCCGAAGGCGGGGTGAGGGAGCGCAGGGTTGTTTTCTGTGTGACTGGTGACAATGACCCCTGAAGCCCTTGATGGAATGGTCCGCTCCGGACGGTGACCTTGGTCAAGGACCGCTTCGCGGCCGCGCAGCGGCGGGCCCTTCGGGCCCGTCCTTGACGAAGGTCCCGCCGGAGCAAAAATGCTCATCAAGACATCAGGGCCGACTGCTTCGCGTATCCGACCGGGTCGCTACCGCCAGTTCTGGCTCGCCGCGATCACCGCGCCGTCGCGCAGGGTGCGGCCCAGCGGAACCCCATCGACGGTGCAGACCGCGACCACCTGATGGTCACCGTTGAGTTCGGTGCGGCACTCAGCCATCCTGGCGAAAGCTGCCGCCATCATCACGCTACGGGGGTCGGCATCCTCCCGGGTCGAAACGCGACGGATGGGCGAGGCCTGCGGGGCATCGGCCAGCCGCAGGCGGATCCACTCGTCCGACGCAAAGCCGAGCGCAACGCAGATCGTTTCGCCGTCGATGACGTGCAGGACCGGGCCGCGGATCTGGACGCCCGCCACGGGATGGGGGCCGCCGCAAGGTTCTGCGGCAGCGGCAGTCGCCGGACCGGCGGCGGCGCACAGCGACAGGCCGGCGGCGAAGACGGCTGATCCAATCCAGGTCTGAAGGTGATGCGCCATGAGACGGTAATCTCCGGCTGGCGCGAAAGTTCCGTCAGGCGAAGATGGCCGCGAGGTCGGCGTCGGTCATCAGCCGCCAGGTTCCGGCCTCCAGATCGTCCGGCAGGGTCAGCCCGCCCACGCTCTCGCGATGCAGGGCGGTGACATGGTTGCCCATGGCCGCGAACATCCGCCGCACCTGGTGATAGCGCCCCTCGGTCAGGGTCAGCAGCGCCTCGGTCGGCGACAGGGCGTCCATCACCGCCGGCAACAGGGGCTTGATCTCGCCCTCAAGCATCAGCCCACCCGCCGCAAAGGTCTCCGCCTCGTCGCCACGCAGAGGCCGGTCGAGCGTTACGCGATAGCGCTTGGCCACATGGTTCTTCGGCGAGATCACCCGGTGCAGCAGCCCGCCGTCGTCGGTCAGCAGCAGCAGTCCGGACGTCTCCTTGTCGAGGCGGCCGATGGTCGAGATGGCCGGATCGCGCATCCGCCAGCGCGTCGGCAGCAGGTCATAGACCAGCGGCCCGGCCTCCTTGTGCGAGCAGGTCACGCCCAGCGGCTTGTGAAGCATCAGGGCGATGCCCGGCGGCGGGTCGATGGCCTTGCCGTCGATCTGCAGATGGTCGGGCAGGTCGCGCGTGAGCGAGACATGCTTGTCGGCGTCGCGGAACGGCTCGCCGTCGAGCGTAATCCGGCCGTTCTTCGCCAGCGCCTGCATCTCGCGCCGCGAACCGTAGCCGAGGTTGGCCAGCAGCCGGTCGAGCCGCAGGGTCGGCGCCTTGCTCACCGGCGCGCCTCGAAGATCTTGTAGCCGCCGGTGTCGACGCGCGGCGTCACGACCTTGAACACCTCGGCCAGTACCCGCTCATAGGGCAGGTGCCGGTTGGCGACGAGCCACAGGGCCCCGCTGCGCCGCAGGGCGTTGGCGGCCTGACGGATGAAGGTCTGGCCGAGCTGCTTGTCCTCGGTCCCGCCGTCGTGGAACGGCGGGTTCATCACCACGAAATCGAGGCTGCCGGTCTCGATCCCTGCGCTGCGCACGTCGGTCCAGGCGAAGGTCACGCGCGGATCGTCGACATTGCGGCGCGCGGCCTCGATGGCGCGCCGGTCAAGGTCGAGCAGCAGCAGGCTCTCGACCTTCGGGGCCTTGAGCACGGCCTGGGCCAGGAAGCCGACGCCGCAGCCGAAGTCGGCGCCCTTGCCGGCCAGCGGCGGCAGCGTCTGGGCCAGCAGGGCGCTGCCGGGATCAATGCGGTCCCAGCTGAACACGCCCGGCTGGGTCCAGCCGCCGATCGCCTCGACCCTGCGCGGCGCGCCGTCGGCGATGGCCTGGTCCAGCCCCACCGGCGCGTCCGGCTTGCGCGCGACACAGATGCGGTGATGCCGGCGGGAGTCCTCGTTGACGAGGCAGCCGAAGGCTTCGAGTTCCTTCTTCAGGCGCGAGCCGCCCTTGTCCTTGGGCGCGGCGATGGTCAGCCGGCCGGCCGGTGTCAGCGCCTTCAGGCCCAGCGCCACGGCATAGCGCCGCTCCACCGTTCCCGGCGGCGCGAACAGGGTCAGGCTGGCCAGAGAACCCTCGGCCAGATCCTCGAGGCTGGCGGAGCCGGGGACCAGCGGAGAGAACTGGATGGCGCCGGCGGGGGCCTCAGCCACCTCGCGCGGCGGGGCGCCATAGACGCCGTCAATGTCGGTTTGATCAGTCACGGGCCGCTCATAGCGGGAAGATCAACCGATGGCGACGATCTCGACGGCCTGGCCGGCCACGACAGCCTCGTCGCCCACGGTCTTGCCCAGCAGCGCCTGTCCGAGCGGCGAGATCCACGAGACACTGCCCTTCGCCGGATCGGCCTCGTCTTCGCCAACGATCTGCCAGGATTGACGGCGACCGTCCTCGCGCTCGATGGTCGCCTTGCCGCCGAACTGCAGGGTCCCGTCAACCGCGCCGGCCTCGACCAGCTGGGCGCTGCCCCGCCGCGCGGACCAGTAGCGCAGGTCGCGGGTCGCCCGGGCCATGGCGGTGCGGTCGGCGCTGACATCGCCGCCGGACTTGGCCGAGGCCATCGCGGCGCGCGCCTGCGCCAGCGCGGTTTCGATCAGCGCCAGGCCCTTGGGGGTGACCATGTTGGGGTGCGTCGAAACCGGTCGGTCCGGCAGGTTCGCCGCGACCGACTCGTAGTCCTCTTCCTTGGTGAAGGCGACGCTCATGGGCCTACTGTAGCGGAAAATCCTGTCACGAGCGCGCCGTTGTCCGTTCGCGAAGCGCCAGCGGCGGGGCGAAATTCGCGAAGCGCCGCGTCGCCTTCGTGAGCGGACTCACCGGGACCCGGTCGCTGCCTCTAGAGTCCGGTCATTGAGCCAAACCGGATCCTGACATGCGAAACTTTGTGCACGCCGCCCGCCCCCTGGCGAACGACC
>JBKJII010000344.1:0-2504 GCA_046598505.1 Caulobacter sp.
GCGTTGATGCGCTTGTACATGTCGGCCAGCTTGTGGCGGATCACCTGGTGGTCGGCGAGGCGCTTGCCGAAGGTCTTGCGCTCCCGCGCCCAGTCGATGGCGTCCTCGAGGCAGACCCGCGAGAAGCCGACGGCCCCCGCGCTCATGCCGATCCGCTCGCCGTTGAAGTTCTGCATGATGCCGGAAAAGCCCATGTTCTCCTGGCCAATGAGATTGTCAGCCGGCACCCGCACGTCATCGAAAAACAGCTGCGCCGTGTCGCTGGCCCACCAGCCCTGCTTCTTCAGTGGCTGGCGGCTGAACCCCTCGCGCTCGCGCTCGATCAGCAGCAGCGAGACGCCGCCGGCGCCGTCCCCGCCGGTGCGCACGGCGACCGTATAGAAGTCCGCCCGCATGCCGCTGGTGATGTACATCTTCGACCCGTTGACCACCCAGTCGTCGCCGTCGCGGCGGGCGGTAGTCTTGAGGTTGGCGACGTCCGAGCCGCCCGTCGGCTCGGTGATGGCGAGGGCCGAGATCTTTTCGCCGGACAAGACCTGCGGAATGATCCGGTCCTTCATCTCCTGACTGCCCATGCGACGGATCGGCGGCAGGCCGATGCCGTGGCTCATCAGGCTGGCGTTGACCCCGCCCGCGCCGTGCCGCGACATCTCCTGGCTGGTGACGATGGACATGAAGGGGTCGGTGGCCACGCCGCCGTACTCCTCCGGCCAGCCAAGCCGCAGCAGCCCGATCTCCGACGCCTTCCTGTAGAGCTCCCGAGGAAACTCTCCCGCCTCATCCCAGTCGTTGACGAACGGCATGATCTCCGCCTCGACCCACCGCCGCAGGGTCTCGCGCCAGGCGCGGTGGTGGTCTTCGTAGAACGGGCTGGTGCGGCTGTCATCGAGCGGGGCGAGCGGGCTGGGCATGGCGTTTCCGATCCTGGCGGCGCCTTCGTCGGAGCGCCTTGAGGTCAAGGTTTCAGCCCTTCCGCAACGGTAGTCGAGAGGCGCCGCCTTCCCGTCGTGCGGGATACGTCTATCTTCAATGCCAGAACGCTTGCCCTCCGGAGCCGCCCCCATGTGTGACGACGACATCCATCCCGGCCTGATCGTGGACTCCAGGGTCTCGCGCCGCGCCTTCGGCTTGATGACGGTGGCCGCTACGGGCATCGCCGGCGCGGCCCGCGCTGCTGTTCCTGTGGTCGAGAAGGAGGTCGAGGTGAAGACCGCCGACGGCTCGGCTGACGGCGTCCTCTACTACCCCGAGGGCAAGGGAACCTGGCCGGCGGTGCTGATCTGGACCGACGTCGTCGGTCTGCGCCAGGCCTTCCGCGACATGGGCCGCCGTCTGGCCGGCGAGGGCTACGTCGTGCTCGTGCCCAACGTCTATTACCGCGTGAAGCGCTCGCCGGTGATCGAGGGGGGCTTCGATTTCAACAAGCCCGAGGACCGCGCCAGGCTGACACCACTACGCGCCAGTATCACGCCAGAGGGAACCGACCGCGACGCCATCGCCTTCATGGCATTCCTCGACGCCCAGCCGCAGACCGACCGCAAGAAGAAGGCCGGCGTGCAGGGCTACTGCATGGGCGGACCGCTCTCGTTCCGCACGGCCGCCGCTGTCTCCGACCGGATCGGCGCGGTGGGCAGCTTCCACGGCGGAGGTCTGGTCACCGACCAGCCGACCAGCCCGCATCTGCTGCTGCCCAAAACCAAAGCCGAATACCTGATCGCCGTGGCCGACAACGACGACAAAGCCGCCCCGACGGTCAAGGACACCCTGGCCGCCGCCATGCTCGCCGCCAATCGTCCGCACAAGATCGAGGTCTACGCCGGCGCCAACCACGGGTGGTGCGTGCCCGGCAGCCCTGTCTACAACGAGGCTTCGGCGGAGAAGGCCTGGGCGGAACTGCTGGCGCTCTACAAGCGGTCGCTCAAATAGGAGGTGCTCCGCGCTTGCCGGGGAGCTGTCAGGCGGAGCCTGACTGAGGGGGCAGAACCGGCGGCTCCGGCGCAGCCTCCTCCACCGCCTCCGGCGTTACCCCTCCTCGGCTTCGCGGGGAGGATCGCCGGGCTCAGAGCGCCATGAAGCTCTTGAACCCGCCGTAGATCATCCGTTTGCCGTCGAAGGGCATGGAGGCGGGATCCTGTTCCAACCGAGGGTCCTTCATGACTCTGGCGTTGATCTCGTCGCGCTTCTCGCGGGACTCAAAGGTGATCCAGGAGAAGATCACGACCTCGTCGTCGGTCGCCTGGACCGCCCGCGGGAACGACGTAAGCTCGCCATAGGGCACGTCGTCGGCGAAGCATTCGACGTAGCTGAGCGCGCCGTGCTCCATCCAGACCTCGCCGCCCAGGGCGGCCATCTTCCTGTACTCGTCGAGCCTGTCCCTGGGGACCGCGAGCACGAAGCCATCGACATAGGGCATGTGAGCCTCCTTGGGGTTTGCCTGATCACAGGACGAACGACCGGGGCCGGTTCCGACAATTGGCGCCGGTCGCTCTTGCGCAAATAACCTA
>JBKJII010000413.1:0-4665 GCA_046598505.1 Caulobacter sp.
AGTTCGTCCGGCGAAGCCGACACGAGCGTCCTGAGCATCTCGATCTTCTGCAAAGAGAGTCCGGCCATCAGCCTCTGCCGCGGGAGTCTCAGCGTCCCCGCCATGACACTGGCGGAATTGGGTTAACGGTTCCCGAAACGACGATTTCAGGTCTCGGCCCGCGGCAGGCCCAGTTCGACCTTCAGCCCGCCCATTGCGGAGTCCCCAAGGACGAGTGAACCGCCGTAGGCGCGGGCGAGTTCATCGACAATCGCCAGCCCCAGACCTGATCCCGGCGCGCTCTCGTCGAGCCGGGCCCCGCGTTTGAGAACTTCGTCCCGACGGTCGGCCGTCACACCAGGCCCGTCGTCCTCGACCGTGATGACCATCCGCTCCGGCGACACGGCGGCCGCCATGACCCGCACCCGTCCCTTCGACCACTTGCCGGCGTTCTCCATGATGTTCCCGGCCATTTCCTGCAAATCCTGGCGCTCGCCGCGGAAGCAGAGGTCGTCCGGACAGCGCCAGTCGATCTCGACGCCCTTTTCCTGGAAGATGCGCTCCAGCGTGACGGCAAGCTCGTCAATCACGGGCTCCACCAGGCTTCGCTCGCCATGGTTCTGGGATCGGGCGGCGGCCCGGGCGCGCCTCAGATGGTGCTCGACATGGCCGCGCATGGCCTCGGCCTGCCGCGAAACGACCTCCGCCAGCTGCCCCGGCTGCTGCACAGCCTCGGTCAGCATCACGGAGATCGGCGTCTTCAGCGCGTGCGCCAGATTGCCGACGTGGGTTCGCTGGCGCTCGACGACGTCCTGGTTGTGGGTGACGAGCGCGTTCAGTTCGGTGGCCAGCGGCTCGAGCTCGGTGGGGTACTCGCCCTGGATCCGCTCGAGCTTGCCCTTGCGCACGTCGGCCACCTCGCCGCGCAGCCGGAACAGCGGCTGCAGGCCGACTCGCACCTGGATGGAAACGGCCGCCAGGATACCGGCGCCGAGGATCACCAGCGCCCCGGCCGTCAGGGCGGCGAAACGTCGCGCTTCCCGATCGACAGGGGACCGGTCCTCGGCGGCCATCAGAATCACCGGCGCCTTGCGGCCCGTCAACTGCACCTGCATGGCGGTGGCCCGCAGCGGCTGATCGAGCGGCCCCTCGGCGCTGTAGAAGGCCTGTACTGCGGGTTTGGCGGCGATCTGCGCGACGATGGCGGACGGAATCTTCAGGTCCTGATCGAACAGCGACCGCGACTGGACGATGATCTTGATGGTCCCGTTCGGCGCCGGTTCGGCGATCTGCCAGTAGCGGCCCGAATAGACCCGCAGCGCACGGGTGTCTGTCAGCGCCGGGGCGACAACCTTGCCGTCCTCGACGCTGACGCCGGCGTTGAGGCCCTCGACCAGGTCCACCAGACCCAGGTCGAAGCGGCTGAGCGCCGCCTGCTGGAAGAAGGCCGTCAGCGACAGGCCCGTGACGATCAGGACCGCGAGACTCCAGCCGGCGGCCAGCAGCACCAGCCGACCGACAAGAGACCGCCGTCCCAGGTCGGGCAGCTTCACTCGGTGGGCTCTCCGGGCAGTGGCGTCAGGCGATAGCCGAGCCCGCGCACGGTCTCGATCCGGTCGGGCCCGATCTTCTTGCGCACCCGGCCGATGAACACCTCGATGGTGTTTGAGTCGCGGTCGAAGTCCTGATCGTACAGGTGCTCGACCAGCTCTGTGCGGCTGATTACCCGGCCCTGATGCATGATCATGTAGTGCAGCAGGCGGTATTCCAGCGAGGTCAGCCGCAGGGGCTCGCCGTTGACGCTGGCCCGGGCCGAACGCGGGTCGAGCCGCAGGCCGCCACAGGCCAGGTTCGGCGTGGCGACGCCCGCCGACCGCCGCAGCAGCGCGCGCAGGCGGGCCAGCAGTTCCTCGGTGTGGAACGGCTTGGTCAGGTAGTCGTCGGCCCCGGCGTCGAACCCGGCGACCTTCTGGCTCCAGTTGTCGCGCGCGGTCAGGATCAGCACCGGCATGGCGATATTGTCCCGCCGCCAGCGCTCGAGCACCGACACGCCGTCGATCTTGGGCAGGCCCAGGTCGAGGATCACCGCGTCGTACGGCTCGCCCTCGCCCAGATAGTGGGCCTCCTCGCCGTCGGCGGCGTGGTCCACGGCATAGCCGGCGTCGCCGAGGGCCAGCTTCAGCTGGCGCGACAGATCGGGATCATCCTCGACGAGCAGGATGCGCATGGGGTCCTCAGTTTCTGCCGACGATCTGGCCGGTGCGGGCGTCGACGATAAAGTCGATACGCTGTCCGTTGTCAGCCTGCCAGCGCACACGATAGATCGGCCGACCGCCCTGGTCCTCGAGACCGGCGTCGAGCAGCCGCCCCGGGGTCGAGCGGGCGATGTTGCGGATCACGCTTTCCAGCGGCACCAGCCGCCCGCCGCGCACGCCCTCGCGGGCGTCGTCTTCACTGGGAGCCCAGCCATCGCCAAGGGAGTTTCCGCTGCGGCCACCGGGAACCGGGCGTTCGCCGCCCTGCCCGCCGCCCAGACGCGCCTCGCGGCAGGCCTGGCCCAGCGGACCCTTCGGACAGCCCTGCGCCTGCGCCGCCGCCGGGAGGGCAGTGGTCAGCATCAGGGCGGCAAAGAGGACGGTCAGGCGCTTCATGTCATCCGGTCTAACGGGAACCTGCTGAACGCGGGCTGAATGGACACGTTATCGGTTCCCTGTGGCGCGATGTCACGGACTCACGCCCTGTGCGTGTCTTCGATGCGAATCTGGCGCGGCGCGAGTCAGGCCGCCTTACGGGGGTGATCCTTGCCCGGGCGAAACGATTCGCCGCTGAGAACGCCGGTCAGCATGCTCTTGTCGCCGGTCTTCTCGCGTAGCTCGCGCACACTTCGATGTCCGACCATGGCCCCGACGATCAGCGCTGTCGCGGCCGGGACAGCGACTTCAAGAAGAGCGATGAGTCCTGCAGGCAGCGGAAACATGTTCACCTCCTCCGGTCCGGGCGCGCGGCGTCGGGCGGACCGACGTCTTCCATATCAAGCGGGCGCATTTCGGGCGCGTTTACGGACCGGCGCCGAATAAAGGACGCGCGCGGCCAGCGTCAACTCAAGATAGAGCGACAGACTTCCAGCCCCCAGCGCCGTCCCTATCGCCGAGTACACGGCATTTGGCCTGCTGTGCCCCGAAACGAGACCGGCGTAGTGCACAGACGCCGGGACGATGAAGACGGCATTGAGGAGCGCCAGAGCCGGAATGGCCCGGCCGTTCAGGATTTCAGCGCCACGCCTTCGAGCCTGATTCACGACACTGAAGATACTTGTGCTGGCGAGGGTCATCCCGATGAACAGGATGTCGATCGCCCATCCGCCTACCACATGGTTTTCCGCGGCCGGGGCGATCGTCCAGAAGGCGCAACCATGCGCAAACAGGGGGATCGATCCGATCAACAGGCCAGCGCCCCAGTCCGCGACCGCGTCTTTGACTTCCGGCTTCATCGACCCTTCGCCCCGAGCCGAATTTTTCAAACAACTAAAAGGTGAGTCAATCCCTGTAGTCGCGCTGTGTGACGCGTTTGATCTCGGCGCCTAACGCCGCTTCGGCGAGTAGGGCCGCTCCTTGCGCCAGGCTTCGGCGAAGGCATCGAGCGCTGGATCCACCACCTCGGGCAGGGTCACCACCAGCCGCGCCAGCAGGTCGCCACGCACGCCCCTGGCGTTGACGAAGCCGCGGCCTTTCAGCCGCAGCTGGGCCCCGCTGTTGGACCCGCGCGGCACGGTCAGCGTCACCGGTCCGTCCGGCGTCGGCGCGTCGACCTTGCCGCCGAGCACCGCGTCGGGCACCGAGATCGGCAGGTCCATATGCAGCACCTCGCCCTCGCGCCGATAAAGCGGGTGCGGCTTGATGCCGATCTCGATCAGGGCGTCGCCGGGCCCTGCCCGGCCGCCGGAACCCTGGCCCTTGAGGCGCAGGGTCTGCCCTTCCTGGGCGCCCTTGGGGATGTTCACCTCGAGGGTGCGGCCGTCGGAAAAGGCGATCCGCTTCTTGCCGCCGCGGATGGCTTCCTCGATGTCGATGTCCAGGTGCGCCCGCAGGTCCGCGCCGCGCCCGCCGCCTCCGAACCCGAATCCTGCCCGGTTGCCGCCGCCGGGCTGACCGCCGGGGCCGCGCTGGCCGAACATGTCGCCGAGAATGTCGTTGATATCGACGCCCTCGAATCCCGGGCTGCCGGGCCCGGGCCGATAGCGTCCGCCCGACGCGCCGCCGGGACCGAACGGACTGTCGCCGCCATAGCCGGGATGCTTGTCATGCCCGTCGGCGTCAATCTCGCCGCGGTCGAACTTCTTGCGCTTGTCGGGGTCGCCGAGAATGTCGAACGCCGAGGCGACGCGCTTGAACTTCTCCTCGGCTGTGTTGTCGCCCTGGTTGGCGTCAGGATGGAACTGCTTGGCCAGCTTGCGGAAGGCCTTGCGGATCTCGTCCTGGCTCGCGCCGCGGGGAACACCAAGTTCAAGATACGGATCGCGCGCCAAGGGGCCCCTCGCCGGTGAAAGTCGTCGGCCCTCAGATAGAGCGTCTCGCCGGTCAGCGCCACAGGCTCCGCCGCGTCGTCGCCCCCCAGCCGTACGCGGACGATCCCTGGGCGACCCGAAGGGTGACGGGATCAGGTGTCCCGCCCGGAAAATCGGCGGCC
>JBKJII010000451.1:0-1630 GCA_046598505.1 Caulobacter sp.
GCCAAGGCCGAGCTGGAAGCCCTGCTGTCCGGCGAGGCCTTGGCGGCGCGGGCCTTGAGCGCCTTCAGCTGGGCGCGGGCGTCCTCCAGCGAGGCCTCGTCGCCTTCGGCGTCGGCCATCTCTGCATAGTCGAGGGCGTCCTGCAGATCCCGCTCAAGCGCCTTCACGGCGCCGACGCGGTCCGCCAGCCCCTGGCGCTCGCGCATCAGGGCCTGGGCCTCGGCGGGCTTGTCCCACAGCGTGGGGTCTTCGGAACGAGCGTCCAGCTCGTGGAGGTGTCTTAGGGCTGCATCCCAGTCAAAGACGCCTCCTGAGCAGTCCGGCGGACTGCTCGATGTCAGCCTTGGCGGCCTCGACATCCGGTCTCATGAAAGTCTCCGATCAAGCGGTCGCGGGGATTACCTCGCGAGGCGCCTCAATACAATCCCGACAGGTCGTCGGGGATTTTGGGTTTCGGTGGCGGCGCGGCGGCCGGGGGCGGCTGCTCGGTCGACAGCTTTCCCCCGGGCCACGCTTCCTGGTAAGTCACCGGCCCACCGGGCGCGGCGGCGGGACCGACAGGGCCGCGCGGCTCGGTGCCCGGCCGGAACGCTTCGCGCTGACCGCCGATGACGGCGAACTTGGCGGTCTTGGGCGGCTTGAAAGTCTCCACCGGCACACCCTTGATGGCTTCCTGCATGAAGGTGATGAACACCGGCAGGGCGGAGACGCCCCCGGCCTCTCCTTCGCCGAGCGAGCGGTTGTCGTCGAAGCCAACAAACACGCCGACGACGATCTGCGGTGTGAATCCGACGAACCAGGCGCTGCGGTATTCATTGGTCGTGCCGGTCTTGCCGCCGACAGGACGGCCCAGCACGCGGGCCTGGGTGGCCGTGCCGCGCTGGACCACGCCTTCAAGCATGGAGGAGATCTGGTAGGCCGTGATCGGGTCGATGATCTGCTCACCAGCCGTGGCGACGCGCGGGCTCTCCTCGCCGCCGAAGCCGGCCGTGCAGCGCGGGCAGTCGCGCTTGTCGGCGCGGTAGATCACCCGGCCTTCGCGGTCCTCGACCAGCTCGATCAGATGTGGCTCAACGCGGCGGCCGCCGTTGACGAAGGCGGTATAGGCGGCGGTCAGCTTGAACGGCGTGGTCTCGCCCGCCCCCAGCGCCATGGCCAGCACCGGCTCCATCGAGCGGACGATGCCGAACTTCATGCACAGGTCGGCGATCTTCCTCATGCCCACGCCCTGCGCCAGGCGCACGGTCATGGCGTTGCGCGACAGTTCCAGGCCGCGCCGCAGGGGCATCGAGCCGTAGTACTGCTTGTTGTAGTTCTCCGGCGTCCAGTCCTCGCCGTTGACGCCGCCCTTGAACACGATCTGGGCGTCGGTGACGTAGCTGGCCGGGGTAAAGCCGCCATCGGGCTCGAGCGCAGCGGCGTAGACGAACGGCTTGATGGCCGAGCCCGGCTGGCGCATCGCCTGGGTCGCGCGATTGAAGCTGGACAGCGAGAAGGAATAGCCTCCGACCATGGCCAGCACGCGGCCGGTGTGCGGTTCCATGGCCACCAGCGCGCCGTTGACGGCCGGGACCTGCTTGAGACGATAGACGCCCGCCGTGGCGGTGGGCTCCACGAACACCAGGTCGCC
>JBKJII010000179.1:0-2313 GCA_046598505.1 Caulobacter sp.
CCGCCGGCGGCGGCAAGAACGGCGCGGCGCGAGGGGGTGAAGCGGGTCATCGGCGCTGAAACTCCGGACTCATGAGCAGGATCGACAGGGCTTCCTGGCGGGACTCGGCCCGGGCCACGGCCTTCTGGACGGGTTCGCTGAGCCGGGCGCCGAGGGCTCCGGCGGCGATGGCGTTGGTGTCGAGGTCCATCGCGACGATGGCCGAAAAGCTTTCCGACCAGGTCATCCGCTTGATGATCGCGTCGGGCGCGGCCCAGGTCATGGCGTCGTCGGGCCATCCTTTGGGGGAGGGCGGTGAGAAGGCCTTCTGGCCCAGGGCGTTCAAAGCCGGCGCAACATGCTCGATGGCCGCCGGCTGGCCGCCAATGGCGCGCCAGCTGGAAATGAGGAACTCGTAGGGCGTCTTCAGCTTGCGTGGCGTCGGGTCCCAGGATTCCGGCGCGGAGATCAGTGCCTCGGCCACGCGGGTCAAGTGGCCGCCGGACGACGTCCAGGCCGCTTCCAGCCTTGCCACCAGCGACGGCGGCGGGTCGTCGGCCACGAAGTGCCGGGCGATCTTGGTGCTGATGTGCCGGGCGGTCGCCGGGTGCATGGCCAGATCCTTGAGCACGGCCTGGGCCTGCTCGATTCCGGCCGGGCGATAGGTCTTGCCCATGATGGTCCGGGCGCCGGGCTGGTGAGCGTTCAGGCGGAACACGAACTCGCCTTGCTGGCTGGCGACCTCGCGCTGCCCGCCGACGCTCCAGCCGGTCAGGGCCCTGGCGAATTCGGTGACGTCCTCCTGGCTGTAGCCGCCACCCACGCCCACCGTGTGCAGTTCGAGGATTTCACGGGCCAGATTCTCGTTGATGCCGCCGGTGACGCCCGGCATCGGCCGCCGCTTCAGATATTCGCCGGCAGGACTGTTGGGGCCGACCGACTGTGCCTGGTCGAGATAGAGCAGCATGGCCTGGTGCGCGGTCGAGGCGACCAGCAGGTCCTCGAACCGGCCGAACACATTGGGCCGGATGGCCTCCTGCTCGAACGGCCCGACCACGGTGGCGGTGACCAGCTTCACGGCCGAGACGGTGAAATGGTTGGCCCAGAACAGCGCCCAGCGCTCGCGGAACCCGGCCGGCGTGGTCGCGGCCAGTCGCGCCCGGGCCAGAAAGTCGACCGCCGTGCCTTCGCGGATCATCCGGGCGGCGATCATCACGGGGTCGCGATCCTCGGGCGTATCGCCGGCCCGGCGTGCAGCGGCGCGGTCCATGCGATAGACTTGAAAGCCCTTCAGCCGCGTTGCGGCGCTCTCGGGCGTCGCCTGGGGCTGGTCGGCGCCCTCGGCCGGCCGGATCTGGCTGTGCACCCACCCGGGCGGATCGGAGGCCACGGCGGCCATCTCCCCGGGGCGGGCGCCGAGCCCGAACCGGGTCACCGCGATCGCGGTCATCATCTCTCTGGACAGGGCCAAGGCGCTGCGCCTCCTTGCACTGGCGGGGCGGTTACGTCACTTGCACGACAGGCTGCGACGCTTCCGTCGCGCGGGGAGTGCGACAAGGTGACCGGCAAGGGCGACGGGGTCCAGCATCCACGGCGGTTCTACCGCGCGGTGACGGTGGCGCAGGCCGGCGACGGACACGCCGTGCTGCTCGACGGTCGCTCGCCCAGGGCCCCCGGCGGAACACCGTTGATCCTGCCCACAGAAGCGCTCGCGGCGGTCGCCGCGGCGGAATGGGCCGCCCAGGATCCGCACATCATCATGCTCTCGATGCCGGCCGTCAGGCTGGCCTATACGGCGCTGGAAAAGATCGCCGCCGTGCGCGAGGCCGTGGCCGACGAGGTCGCCCGCTACGCCGGATCAGACCTGCTTTGCTATCGGGCCGAAACGCCGCGCGAGCTGGTCGCCGACCAGGCCGCCGCCTGGGATCCGCTGCTGGCCTGGGCGCGGGCAGAGATGGGCATCACACTGGCGCCGACGACCGGCATCATCCATCGCGAGCAGCCGGCCGACTCGCTGGGCCGGGTGAAGGCGTTGGCGCTGGAGGCCGACGACTTCACGCTCGCAGGCCTGGCCCACGCCGCCGGCCTGCTGGGCTCGGCGATCCTCGCCTTCGCGCTCCAGCGGGGCCGCATCGACGGCCGGACGGCCCACGACCTCGCTCGCCTCGACGAAGCCTTCCAGGAACGCCTCTGGGGCATCGACGCCGAAGCCGCCCTCCGCACCGAAGGCCGCCTCGCCGAAGCGGTGCTGCTGGAGCGGTGGTTCGGGGCGCTTCGATAACCCTCTCCCAAAGGGAGAGGGAGGGGCCCGGCGCAAAGCGACGGGAGGGTGAG
>JBKJII010000217.1:0-12920 GCA_046598505.1 Caulobacter sp.
GGACCTGCATGACGCACACCTGGGCCCGCTGTTGATCACCGCCGATCGACTGCTGGCCTGCGACCTGACCGGCGCCCAGCTCAAGGCCACCGACCTTGCCCGCGCGGACCTGCGCCAGGCGCGCCTGACCAACGCCGACATCACCCGCGCCAACTTTTCCGGCGCGCAGATGCGCGGTGCGGATCTCACCAACGCAAAGCGGGCAGGCGCTCGCGGTCTCAATGACTGATTTTCGTTTCATGCCTGATGCTTCGGCTGGGCGACCCGCGTTATGTTTCGCCGCCAGATTGATTCGCGGCCCGGGGGAAGAGCATTGAGCGTCACGCAACCAAGTCTCGCGGGACGTCGCCGTCTGACCCAGTCGGAGCTCGACATGATGGTGACGGCGCACGAGCGCTTCCTCACCGGCAAACCGGGCGGCAAACGGGCCTCGCTGCGATTTCTCGACCTCACCCGCCTGGATCTGGCCGGTCGCAACCTGACGGACGCGGACCTGTCGGCCTCGATCCTCGACGGCTGCCGGATGATCCGCACCAACCTCGAGCGCGCCAACCTGTTCGGCAGCGACCTGCGCAAGGCCGACCTGCGCGGCGCCAATCTCAAGCGTGCGGACGTGCGCGGCTGCTGCCTGCGCGGCGCCAATCTTTCGATGGCGGACCTGACCCAGGCTGACTTCCGCGAAGGCCAGATCGCCATCCCGCATCCGCGCAAGGGCCTGGATACCCTCAGCCACCAGGCCCGGGCGGGCGACGCTGACGGCGCCATCTTCGTCGGGGCGACGCTCGACGGCTCGAAATTCAACGGTTCGTCGGCCTTCGCGGCTGACTTCACCGACTGCTCCCTGAAGGGCGCCAAGCTGACCGGCTGCAATCTCAAGGACGCCAACCTGACCGGCGCGATCCTCGAGGGCGCCGACGTGGCCGGGGCCAATCTCGAGAACGCCAATCTGTCCGGGGCTGTGCTTACCGGCGTCGACACGGCCACGGCGAGGATGAGCGGCGCCAACATGGCGGGCTGCCTGCGCGCACCGACGCCGGAGTCGCTGGCCAGGGCCGATGCGCTCAAGGCGCTGGTCCAGGGCAACCAGGCCTGGTGCGAAAGCGGCGGCCAGCGCGGAACGCCGGCGAAGTTCGACGGCGAAGACCTGCGGCCGCTGGGCGATGCCCTCAAGGGCGCGCGCCTGACCGCCATGTCGGCCAAGGGCGCCTGCATGGTCGGGCTCGACCTGACCGGGGCGCAGCTCCAGGGCGCCAATCTCGAAGGCGCCGATCTGCGCGGCGCCTGCCTGATCAAGGCCGATCTGCGCGGGGCCAAGCTGGCCGGCGCCAACCTGACCAAGGCCGACCTGCGCGGCGCCAGCATCGGCGTGCTGCCGCTGACCGCCGACCGCTCGACGCCGGCGACCCTGAATCAGGCGCGCATGCGCTACACCTACGCCCAGTCCGCCGACCTGACCGCCGCGATCCTCGACGGCGCGGACCTGCGCGGCGCCGACTTCACCGGCGCGAGAACAGCCCGCGCCTCGTTCCGCGACGCCGACGTCGAGAACGCGATCGGCTACTCGGCGGAGTAGGGGCAAGAAAAAGGGACAGACACCAAGGTGTCTGTCCCGATTGATTCCGAACGAGAGGGGATCGTTCTGCTGGGGTCTTAAGCGGCCTTCTTCGCCTTGGGCAGGGCCGGCTTGGCTTCGGACGTGGTGGAGATGGCGATCGTGCGGGGCTTGAGGGCTTCCGGCAGTTCACGCTTCAGGGCGATCGACAGCAGGCCGTCGGCCAGGTTGGCGTCGGTCACCAGCACGTAGTCGGCCAGCTGGAAGCGGCGCTCGAAGTTCCGCTCGGCCAGGCCGCGGTGCAGGAACTTGCGGGCCTCGTCGTTGGCGACCTTGCGGCCGGTCACGGTCAGCAGGTTCTCCTTGACCGCGATGGTCAGCTCTTCGGGACGGAAGCCGGCGACCGCGATCTCGACGCGGTAGGCGTTCTCGTCGGTGCGCTCGATGTTGTAGGGCGGATAGCCCTGGGCGCTTTCCTGGGTCGCGGCGGCGTCAAGCTGCGCGGCGAGCCGGTCAAAGCCGACGACGGAGCGGTAAAGGGGGGAAAAATCGATCGTACGCATGGTGCACATCCTTCTTTCAAGCAAGGTTGCGGTTTGTCGTACGGGCCGTTGGCGAGCTCGAAAAAAGCCTCGTCGTGACCCGGGAGGCCCGGACATCCAGCGCCTCCGTTCAATGAGGTGGGAGACGTTGATCGGGGTTTCAAGTCCCCCGCTTGATCGGCGGCCGAACGTCGTTAGGGTCCCCGGTCTGGTGAGGGAGAGACCCATGATCGGACGGCGCGGCGTAATCGGACTTGGACTGGCGGCCCTGGCCCTGACGGCCTGCGCCTCGCTGGGCGGCCCACGGGAAGACACGGCCCTCAGGGCGGTGCTGGCCGGGCCGCAGCGGGCCCCGGAAAGCGTGGTCCGCGATGGCGCGCGCCACCCCTACGAAAGCCTCGTCTTCTGGGGTCTCAAGCCGAACCAGACGGTCATCGAGCTGGTCCCCGGCGGCGGCTACTGGATCGAGATCCTGGCGCCCTACGCCAGGGCGACGGGCGGGACCTACATCGCCGGCGTCGCCGACCTGGCCAACCCGAACCTTTCGGCCGGCGCCCGCAAGGGCCGGGCTGACTTCGAGGCGAAATACGCCGACACGGCGAAGTACGGCCCGATCCGGTACGCCAACTTCGGCGCCGTTTCCGGTCCGCTCGGCGCGCCGGGGTCGGCCGACCTGGTGCTGACCTCGCGCAATGTGCACAACTTCATCTGGACGCCCGGCCAGCTGGACAAGGTGATGGCCGACGCCTTCGCGGTGCTCAAGCCGGGCGGCGTCCTGGCTGTTGAGGATCACCGCGCCGATCCCCGGCCCCAGGTTCTCGAAGCCCGTGACGGCTATGTCGCCGTCGCCACCGTGGTCGCCGCCGCGGAGAAGGCCGGCTTCAGGCTTTCGGCGCAGTCGGAGGTCAACGCCAACCCCAGGGACACCAAGGATCACCCGTTCGGCGTCTGGACCCTGCCGCCGGTGCGCCGCAGCGCCCAGCCGCCGGCCCCGGCCAATCCCGACTTCGATCACACGAAATACGACGCCATCGGCGAGAGCGATCGCATGACCCTGCGGTTCGTGAAGCCTCAATAGCGCCGCTTTGACCCGCTTCTTTTGGCGGGGTAAGCCGGTTGCTCACGGTGCGGGGGCGGCGTTGTCGAAAGACGAGATGATTGCAGGGACAACCCGGGCGTCCAGGCGGCTTGTGCTGGTGGGCGCGGCGGGTCTGGCGCTGGCCGGCTGCAAGCCGAAGGCGCAGGCGTCCAAGGCCGCCGCCATGCCGGTCAAGGGCGGGCCCCAGACCATCGCCGAAGCCGTCGCCGGCGCCTGGCGCATGCCCGAGGATCGTGCTCGCGACCCCTGGCGCCATCCGGTCGAAAGCCTGACCTGGTGGGGCCTGAAGCCCGGCATGACCGTGGTCGAGTTCTGGCCTGGCGCCGGCTGGTACACCGACATTCTGGCGCCCTTCCTCGAAGCCACGGCCGGCAAGCTTTACGAAGCCGACCTCGAGCCGGCGGATCCGGCCGCGACGCAGATCGTCCAGGCCTTCGCGGCCAAGCTGGCGGCGAAACCCAAGCTCTATGGCAAGGTCGAGATCACCGCTTTCGGCCCGATGAGCGGTCCGGTCGCGCCGGCCGGGACGGCGGATCTGGTGCTGTTCCTGCGCAACCTGCACAACTGGATGGCCGCCGGCATCGCCGACAAGGCCTTCAAGGCCGCCTTCGCCGCCCTCAAGCCGGGCGGTGTGCTGGGCATCGAGGAGCACCGCGCCGAGGCCGGCCAGATGCAGGACGTGCTGGCCGCCTCCGGCTATGTCCAGCAGGCCTATGCGATCCAGCTGGCGAAGGAGGCGGGCTTCATCCTCGCCGGCGCCAGCGAAATCAACGCCAATCCGAAGGACACCAAGGACCATCCCTTCGGGGTCTGGACCCTGCCGCCGACCCGCCTGTCGGCCCCGCGCGGCCAGCCGCCGAAGCCCGGCTTCGACCATTCGAAGTACGACGCCATCGGCGAGAGCGACCGCATGACCCTCAAGCTGGTGAAGCCGAAATGACCCTGACCCGTCGCAGTCTGGCCGGCGTCGCGATTGCCACGGTCGCGGTCGGTCCTGCCTTTGCGGCCGCCGCGCCGAAGACCTTTCCGGCGAAGAAGATGTTCCCGTTTCTCGACCTGTACCTCGGCATTCCGCCGGCGGACCGGACGCGGTTCACGCTGGCCTACTATCTGCGCAGCAACGGCAAGCCGGCCACCGGCGTAACCCTGACCCTGATCAGCGCCGCCGGCGCCCGCTCGACGATCCCGGTCGGCGCCGATGGCCGCCTGCTGAAGACGCCGTCCGTCGCCGACCTGAAGGACGGCCAGATCGGCATCGAGAAGAGTGACCCGGCCGCGAAGTTCCAGCTCAGCATGGAGATGCAGGCTGTCGCGCGCATGGCCGACGTCCTTCCCGCCGCCGACCTGGCCGCCGCGATCGCCCAGTGCAGCGCGGCGATACGCGCCAAGGCCGGAGTCGTCGGCTTCGCGGCCCCGAAGATCGAGCAGGTCGCCTTTCCGGGCGTGACCGCCGGAACCGCCGTCTTCGCGGACGGGCGGACCGCGCCGCTGCCGCTCTACAAGGGTATGCCGGCCTATGACCCCGCCGCCCTCGCCGGCGTCACCAGCCTGAAGTTCGCCCGGACGCCGTCGCGAGCCTTGCTGGCCGGGAAGAAGTAGGGCTGGGCCATGACGGTGACGGGTCGCGCTCAGAGCTGCTTTTTGTAGCCCTCGACGATGGTCGCCTCGTCGACCGTCGGCTGGCCCAGGTCCAGCTGGTCCATGATCATTTCCGCCAGGCTGGGCATGGTCGACCGCTCGACCTGCGCTTCGCCCTCCCACAGTCGCGCCCGCATGATCGCCTTGGGGCAGTGCAGGAAGGCCTCCTCGACCTCGATCCGCACGATGGCGCGGGGTATGCGGCCAAACTCGACGAAACGGTCGAGCAGGGCGGGGTCGTCGGTCATGCCGGCGCGGCCGTTGACCCGGTAGAGGTCGTCGAACCCCGGGATCAGGAACATCATGCCGATCCGCCCGTTGCCGCCGACCAGGTTGCGCAGGGTGTCGAGCCGGTTGTTGCCGGGCCGGTCCGGCAGCATCAGGGTGTGGTCGTCCTCGACATGGACGAAGCCGGGCTCCCCGCCGCGGGGCGAGACGTCCATGTTTCCCTCGGCGTCCGCCGCCGAGATCACGCAGAATGGCGACAGGGCGAGGAACCGCCGACCGTATTTGTCGATATGATCGAGCGACTTGGCCTTGGTCATCGGCTTCGGCTGGCCGTAGATCCGGTCCAGATCGTCCAGCGTAAGGTCGGTCATGGCAGCCCCATCCTGCGAAACGCTCGCAACCGTGAACAAAAGTGGCGCTGGCGTCATCTTTTTTGTTTGGCCGATCTCAGTTCGCTTGTGCGTTGAGCGCGGCCAGTTTATCGATTTGGCCGCAACATAAAGGGAGGCCGCCAATGGCTACGCTGCAAGAAATTACCGATCGCGTGAAGACCGCCGTTGGCGCCGATTCCGGCCTCGGCAAGTCGATGAAGTTCGACCTCAAGGGTGAAGGCTTCATCCATATCGATGGTGGCACGGTCACCAACGAAGACGCTCCGGCCGACCTGACCATGACCATCTCGCTCGCCGATCTGCTCGAAATGGGCGCCGGCAAGCTCGACGCCACGATGGCCTTCATGTCGGGCCGTCTGAAGCTGTCGGACATGGGTCTCGCCATGTCGCTGCAGCCGCAGATGGGCGCTCTCTTCGCCAAGATGGCCTAAGCCACAATGACCGACACAGCGCCTCTGGTATCCATCCCGGAGGCGCCCGTTCCGGCCAACGGAACGGCGGAGTGGTTCAGCGGCGCGGGGGCTTGTCGCCTCCGCGCCGCTTTGTTTTTGCCCGACGGCGCGGCAAAGGGCTCCGTCGTCCTGAGCGGTGGCCGCAGCGAACCGATCGAGAAGTATTTCGAGGTGGTCCGCGAGCTCCAGGACCGCGGCTTCGCGGTTCTGACCCACGACTGGCGGGGCCAGGGCCTGTCGCAGCGCCTGCTGAGCGACCCGCTCAAGGGCCACGCCCACGGCTTCGCCGACTTCGTCGAGGACTACCGCTGCCTGCTGGCGCAGTTCGAAAGCCGCCTGCCCAGGCCGTGGATCGCCATCGGCCATTCGATGGGCGGCTGCCTGACCCTGCTGGCGCTGGCCCACGGGGTGGGGGACTTCAAGGCGGCGGTTCTGTCGGCGCCGATGCTTGGCCTGCAGACCGGCAAGCGGTCCAAACGGGCGTCCCGGGCGCTGGCCTGGATCATGTCGCGGACCCAACCGGACCAATACATCCTGGGCGATTCCGGCGACGCTCACGAGAGCACCTTCGAGACCAACATCCTCACGCACGACCCCAAACGCTGGGCCCGCAACCAGGCCCAGGTCGCCGCCGAGCCGGGGCTGAAGCTGAACGCCGGCACCTGGGGCTGGCTCGATTTCGCCTTCTCCGCCTCGGCCTGGCTCAAGCGCGCGCCGGGCGTGGCGGCAATCTCTATTCCGGTGCTGGTGCTGGGAGCCGAGGAAGAACGGCTGGTGGACAACGCCGATCAACGCGAAATCACCGCCCGCATCCCGAAAGGCCGCTGGCTGGAAGTCCCCGGCAGCTACCACGAGATCCTCCAGGAGACCGACGCCATCCGCGCGGTGTTCTGGCGGGAGTTCGATGCGGTGGCGGCCTCCGCCATCTAGGGTGTCCCTGAAATACCGGGAGATTTCAGTCCCGCGCCTATCTTCTATCGGCCGACCCAGAGGGGCCGGGCTGCAGGTGATGGCATCCGCTCAGTCCGACGGCGTTTGATCATGTTGCAAAGCCGGCCGGACGTAGCACCACTTGCGCGTCGCACTGAAGGATTGGCTCGCTGCGGGCGCGGGCCCGACCGGTGAAGATTGGCCGGCACTTGAGCTCGAAGGCGGTCGTTCTTCGCGATGGGTGGAGATCGAGGTGCACCAGGGGGCGGAGATGTTGGTGGACGGTGGCATGTTCTTACAGGGGATCTTGTAGCAGTGCTGTCCGCCCTTGGAGTCCTCGACACAGGCGCGACAATCGCCCGACGCATTCGGGGCTGCCCGGGGCGGCCGGCCCACCCCGTCGGCGGCGAGCGCCGCGGTGCTGACGATGGTGAAAGCGAGTATCAAGGCTACATTCCGGCTCATGACGGCGTTCCCCCCAAGTGAGCCCCGAAATTTTAGGTGGGCTTTTCGGCCGCGTCAAGATGCTGGGCAGTACCCTTAGGTATAGAGCCGGGCCGTCATTGTGTTGGCTTGAGAACAGTCGCGCATGCGACGGCCGACCACTGTCCGGTTCAGTCCATACGGGCCCAACCGACGGTCACGTAACAAGTCCGCGGGCTGCCGTTGACAAGGTCGGCCGGCGTGACGGTGACCGGGCCGTCGATCATGATCCTGGACCCTTCGGTGGCCGTCGAGCCGCCCTCAAGATGGAGCTTCACGTCGGAGGCCCGATAGCGCTCCGGCAGCCGCCGCATCTGACCCGGAGCATCGCCGATGGACACGGCCAGGGTCACGGCGGCGGGCTCGGGCGCGGCGGGCGCACGGGCAATTTCAAAATCCTGGGGCCGCGTCGCGTCGGCATAGAGGGCAAGGTCACAGGACTCCTTTCCCCCTACGGTGCGGCAGAAGCTGAGCAGGCCGCGCGGATAGCGCAGGTACCCGGTCAGGCGCACCCGGGCGCCGTCCGGCTGGTCGCAGGCCCTGGCCACCGCGACCGGCGCGCCTGGCGGCGGCGCCGAGGCGCTGCAGGCGGCAACGCCGAGGATGAGCAGCATGGTCGCCAGTCTCATGTCGGAGCCCGATCCTTGCCCGGTTCGCCGGCCGCGCGAGGGCGACTCGGCAAACGGTTACGGTTGTGTTCATATTAGTTGCACACAGGCAGGGGGTCGATATGAATCCGACGTCGAAGGGCCTCGGGGCTCGCGTTTTCATGGCCGTGCTTGGCCCGTGGTTGGCCCTCGCCCTGTTGGCCGCAACCCCGGATATCGCGATCGCGCAGGCGCAGCCCTATGGCTCGGCACAGGTTCCACAAGGGCCTGGAACCAAGGCCTATGAGGCCGCCAGACTTGCGGGCCAACCGGCGCAGGACGAACCGCTGCCGGACGGCGTGCCGTCGAACGTCGGCGAGGTTCGGCTGGCATGCCCCGATTACAGACCAACTGTCGTCGGCTGGCGGATCGACCTGGCGCGCCCCGACAGCCCGCGCACTGTCGCCGTGCTGTGCGTGGCCACCAACGACCAGGGCAAGTGGACACCTGGCACGCTGGGCTTCGGCGAACAGTGGACGGGGGACCAGAACAAGACATGGTCGCAACACGACTATCGGTGCCCGACGAACACCGTCGTTGTCGGGACGGTCTATTGGCTGCTCTCGACGACGCTTACCGACGTGGTCCCGGTCTGCCGCGCGAAGAACGGGGGCCCGCTGACGCAGGTGACGCCCATCGGGCTGGGCTATCCGCAGGAACGGGTCGATCCGCTATGCATGGGACAGGGTGGCAGCCAGACGATCTCCGTCGGATTCGGCGACGGGAAACTGCGCCACCTCGAGCCCGATTGCGCCGCGCCACCCGTCCTGAGCAACTTCACGGTTGAGGACGGCCAGCGCGGTTATGGCGCCGACGAGGTTCCCGGCGACCGTCCGTCGGACCGCGAGGATGTCGCCAAACCGCAGCCCGGCTGGGACCGGAATCTCGACACGCGCCCGCCGTGCGTCAAGGAGTTCCGCGATCCTGGCTCGCCCGCGCCCACGCCGACCGGCGAGTGTATCCCGCTGACTGAAGACGTGGGTCCCGCCACCGACCGGGTCGTCACGTCCTCGCAACCCTCGGCGTCGGAGGAACGACCGCAGCGCGGCTCGGTCTTCGTCCAGCAGGCAACCCCCACTCCCACGCCCACTCCGCCGCCGCCGCCCGACGACCCGGCCGTCCCGGACTGTCCCCGTTCCGGCGGGACGATCCTGGTTCCGGCCAACATGGGATGGTGCAACAGCCGGGTAAAACTGTCGGGCAATGGCCTGCGCCTGACAATCACGGCCCAGGGCCGCTGGTCGAACGAGGGCCCCCCGGCGCGCGGACCCGAGGGGTTCGCCGGCTATGTCCATCCTGGCACTATCGTGGCCGACGCGGACCTCGCCTCGCTGGTGGCGCGGATCGGGGTGGAGCCCGGCTTCCGGGTGGGCGCCCGCTTCGACTCGCGCAACGGCCGGGAGGGCTGGCTGCTGCTGTCGATCAACGACACTCCCGACACCTTCGTTGACAACCAGGGCTACGTCGAAGTCCGTGTTCAGGAACGACCCGAATGATGTGGCAGCGTGTGCTGAACGCGCTTCTGGTCGCCGAGCGGTCCATGCAGTCTTGAACACCCGACCCGAGTTGTCGTCCGCGAGTTCCGCTTTCAGGCTGCGCGTGGTCGTCCGCTTCCACCCTGAACCGACGTTCGCGGAGTCCGCATTGATGACCTGCCTGCGGCCACCTTCCGCCCATTGCGGATCAGTCTCTCGCCGCTCGCCGCAACGCCACAAGCGCTTGATCCAGACAGTCCCGGTCCCCGGCAAAGGCGAACTTACCGCCGTCGGACTTCGCAGGCGACCCGTCCCAGTGGGCGACGACGCCGCCGGCGCCTTCGACCACCGCGATCACCGCCTCGACGTCCCAGGTCTTGAGGCCGGTATCCAGGGCCAGGTCCATCGTCCCGGCGGCCACCATCGCGTAGCCGTAGGCGTCCAGGCCCAGCCGGGCCAGCTTGGCCGCCGCCCGCACCTGGGTCCAGGCGCCCAGTTCGGGCGCGGTCAGGATCGCCGGGTCGGTGGTGCAGATGATGGCGTCGGTCAGTTTGGGGCAGGGGCGCACGCGCAGCGGCGTCTCGCGGCCCCGGCTCATCAGGCGCGAGCCGGTCTGGGCGCCGCCGATATACAGCTCGCCGATATAGGGCTGGCCGATCGAGCCGAGCACCGGTCGCCCCTCGTGCCGAAGCCCGATCAGCGTGGTCCACAGCGGCAGGCCGGCGATGAAGGCGCGCGTGCCGTCGACAGGGTCGAGCACCCAGACGAACGCGGCGTCCGGGCGGTCCTCGCCGTATTCCTCCCCGATCACGCCGTGGTCAGGGTAGCGTTCGGCGATCATCTCGCGGATGGCCCGCTCGGCGCCCTTGTCGGCCTCGGTCACCGGGTCGAAGCCGCCCTGAAGCTTGTTCTCCAGGCCGTGGTCGGCCCGGAACAGCGGCAGGATGGCCCCGGCGGAGGCGCGGTTGAGCGCGATCAGGAACGCGTCGAACTCGGCAAGGCGGTCGGCGGAGAGGGTCATGGCCAAGCGTTAGCCGGGCCTCGGTCCCTCAACAAGGCCCTCCTCAGGGACAGACACCCATGGGTGTCTGTCCCGAACGGGGGCCGGGCACTCAGGCCGCGTCGGTTTCGCCGTTGAGCGACTTCGCCAGGTCCAGCAGGCGACGGCGGGGCCGTTCACCGAGCTGATAGTAGGCCCGGATCAGATCCAGGGTTTCCTTGCGAGCGAACATCTCGCCGCCTTCGCCGTTGCTTTCAGTGGCCAGCTCGCGGCGATCAGCGTCCGACAGGCCGTCGTAGAAGTAGCCGACCGGCACTTCCAGCGCCTCGGAAAGCTGCCAGAGACGCGAGGCCGAGATACGGTTCGCGCCGCACTCATACTTCTGGATCTGCTGGAAACGCACGCCTACCGTGCCGGCCAGCTGCTGCTGGGTCAGGCCGAGAAGTCGGCGACGGCGGCGAAGCCGCTTGCCGAGATGAACGTCAATATCATTGCCCATGGGCGGTCGCCCCCGTGTGGTTGCTCAAGACGACTGTTCCGAAACGGAACGGTCAGGCTTCAGTTTCGCAAGTCGCGCGCCAAGCGATCCGCGACTGTGGATAAGCACCTGAGGGGAGATCACGCCGGGAGCGATCACCATGCACCCGGATACGCACAGGAACTGTGCCGACCCTAGTCGCGTAAATGATGAATGTCGCCGCGACGGATCGCGCGGGGCGTCAGGCTTGGGCGGCGGCCTTCGGCGCGCCGTCGTTGGCGTCGTCGATGCCCCGGCGGCGCGGGCCGAAATAGTCCTCGGTACGCACGAAGGGGCGTGGGTGGAAGACCACCGCGCTGATCCTGTCGATGATCGAGCGGGCGGTGACCGGCTTGACCACCAGTTCGGTCACCCCGGCGTCGCGCGCTTCCTCCACCCGCGGACGGTCGGCGAAGCCGGTCATCATGATGATCGGCAGGTAGGGGTTGCGGCTCTCGGACGCGTTGCGGACCATGCGGGTGAACTCGACCCCGTCGATCGGCTCCATGCGGAAGTCGACGATGGCGATATCGGCCGGCCAGTCGCGCAGGGCCTGCAGGCCTTCGGCGCCGTCGCGGGCTTCGCGAACTTCCCGGATGCCGACGCCCTTGAGGATCGTCGCCACGATGGCGCGCATGTGCTGGTTGTCGTCAACCAGCAACACCTTCAGCGCGCCCAGACCCGAATCCATAAAACCCTCGATCCCTGCGCCGGGACATAGCCGGCGCGTTGTTCTGATTCAGGCATGAATAGGGGTGCGCACCCTTCTGAAACGTTACCTCAGAACGAGGGCTTCAGACCGACCAGCAGCGTGGGGTCGAGGTTCCGGCCGCGCCACTTCATGCGCCAGCACAGATGGGGCCCCGTCGCGCGGCCCGTCATCCCCACTGCGCCAATGATCTGGCCGGTTTTCACCAGGTCTCCGGCCCGCACATCGAGGCGCGATTGATGCAGATAGAGGCTGATCAGACCCTGGCCGTGATCGATCATCGTCAGGCCGCCTTCGAAGTGCATGGCCGGATTGGACAGGGCCACGACGCCGTCGGCCGGGGCCATGATCGGCGAGCCCGCCGGCGCGGCGAGATCGGCGCCATAGTGCGGCGTCTGCGGGATGCCGTTCAGGATGCGTTGCCCGCCGAACCGGGCGCTGAGCCGGGAGGTCTTCAGCGGCATGGCGAAGCCGCCCCGGAAGGCGTCGCTGTCGATGCGGCTGGCGAACCCGGTCTTCTTCAGCGCCACCTCGGCCTTGATCCGCTCCAGCAGGGCCGGATCGGTCGGCGCCACGAGGTTCTGCGGCAGGCCGCCGATACGCTGCACGTCGAAGTCGCCGGGCGCGATGGTCATGCCGTAGGACGAAGACCCGAGCTCGGTCTCGACCGTCACGGTCGTCTGAGGCCTGGCGTCCCGGTCGAAGCCGACGAAGAAATAGCCGTCCGCCGAAGCGGTCCCCACCGGCTCATCGTCGAGATAGATCTTCGCGCGGGGACTGGTCAGGCCGATGGCGCAGCCGCCCTGCTGGTAGCGGCCGGTGACGAGCAGCGGCGGCGAGGCGGCGAAGGTGGGTCCGGCCAGTCCTGCCGTAACGAGCCCGCCGAGCAGGGCCCTGCGGTTCAGGGGTTCAGCTCCTGCCAGCGCCTGAGCGACTCCGCCGGTCCGGCATAGGCCTCCTGCAGCTCGGCGTTCCAGTAGCGCAGGGCCTCCAGCGGGACCTTCACGCCGCTGACGGCGCAGACCACATGGCGGCCGGGCTTGAGGACGACATATTCGCCGTCACCGTAGTGCAGCGTGGCGAGGTCGCGTCCGAGGTCACGGTCATAGGCGTTCATGCGCTCTATGTAGCGAATCCGGAGCGCCTAGAACAGGTCGCCCTGTCCGGGCGGCGAAGCGGGCTTTTTGGCCGCGGGTTTGGCCGCCGGAGCGGGGGGCGGAGCCCCCGGCCCACCACCATCGATCACCGCCACGCGG
>JBKJII010000241.1:0-2402 GCA_046598505.1 Caulobacter sp.
CGAAACGGACCCTAACGGTCATGGGAGGCAGTCCTTCTCAGAGCCGGGGTAGGTCGGCTTTGAGAGGCTGGAAGTCAAGGCGGGAGGGCGGGGACCCTGGTTAAAGGGCGGCCCGAAAAGAAAAGCCCCGCCGGCGTGAACCGGCGGGGTTTGAATTCTCAGTCGTCCCGATGGACCCGTTCGCGGCGTTCGTGCCGCTCCTGGGCCTCGAGGCTCATGGTCGCCACGGGGCGGGCCTCGAGCCGGGCGAGGGTGATGGGCTCGCCCGTCTCCTCGCAGTAGCCGTAGGACCCATCCTCGATTCGGCGCAGGGCCTCGTCGATCTTCGAGATGAGTTTCCGCTGTCGGTCGCGGGTTCGAAGTTCCAGAGCCCGATCAGTCTCCGACGTGGCGCGATCGGCCAGGTCAGGATGATTTTCGGTCTCCTTCTGGAGATGGGTGACCGTTTCGCGAGATTCGCGAAGGATCTCATCCTTCCAGGCGAACAGCTTTTGCTTGAAGTATTCGAGCTGTCGCTCGTTCATGAACTCCTCATCGTCTGAAGGACGATAAGTCGTATGGTCTGTCAGAACCGTAGCCGTCGTCATTGACGTCTCACGCCCCCATTACGCCACGCTCACAAGAGCGGGACCTTATATCAAACGTTCTGCAACGATCAATGAAGCTCGCGTTGGGCGGGCGTTCATGCCGCGGCCCTCGCCTGTTCGAGCTTTGCCAGCTCGACCGCGGCGCGGGTTTCGATCTCGTTCAGAATGCCTTCGAGCGGCCCGTCATCGGTCGCCATGCGCTCTTCGCGAACGGCGCGCATCAGGCGATCCAGATCATGCCCCGACACTGCGCCATCGATCAGCGCGACCTTGACCTCGTCGAGCACATCCAGAATGCGGCCGGCCCGGCCGACGGCGCGGCGACGGCGCTCCAGCGGGCCGCCGACGTCCTGCAAGGCGATCAGCGCGTCGACCGAGCTGACCCCGCCGACTCCGACGCTGCGGGCGATGTCCGACACCGCCGCGGCGGTGTTCACGGTGGGCAGCGAAAATCCGCCCTGCCCGCCCATCGGACGCGCCGCTCCCTTGGCGCTTCCGAGTGACCCGACTCCGCTGGATCCCGTGACTTTCATGGAGGCGATACGCCGCTCCGAACCATTGTTGAGCCCCGACTGTCGGCCCACAGGCTTGCGGCATGGTTAATGCCGGGCAATTTCTGCCGGAACACGGCGCCTGACCGAGTCATGCCCGATCAACAGACTGTTTTCACTGCATAAATTCGTGGCGCAGTTCTCGCATGGAGGCGCAGGTAGTGCAGCGTCGCGGCGGGAAGAATATGCGTCCTACGATTGTCGGCAGTCTGATCCTGGCCCTGGTGCTCACCATGGCGGGCCCGAGCTTCGCCAAATCCCGGATCAAGGACGTCGTCGCCTTCGAGGGCGTGCGCGAGAACCAGTTGACCGGCTACGGCCTGGTGGTCGGCCTCAACGGCACCGGCGACAACCTGCGCAACGCGCCGATGACCCGCCAGAGCCTCGAGGCGATGTTCGAGCGCCTCGGCGTCAACGTCCGCGACACCAACCTGAACACCAAGAATGTCGCCGTGGTGATGGTCACCGCCAAGCTGCCGCCGTTCGCGGCGGCCGGCTCGGCCATCGACGTCAATGTCTCCGCCGCCGGCGACGCCAAGAGCCTGCAGGGCGGCACCCTGCTGGTCACATCCCTGATCGGCGCGGACGGCAAGGTCTACGCGGTCGCCCAGGGCACCGTGCAGACCGGCTCGGTCCAGGCCTCCGGCGCTTCGGGCGGTTCGGTCAGCAAGGGCGTTCCGACCTCTGGTCGAATCGCCGGCGGCGCGACCATCGAACTGGAGACCGGCTTCCAGATGTCGGCCATGGCCCAGATGCGCATGACCCTGCGCAATCCTGACTTCACCACTGCCCAGCGGATCGCCACCGTGATCAACGGTCGCTTTCCCGGCACGGCGATCGCGGAGAACCCCACCATCGTCACCATCCGCCCGCCGGCCGGCGAGAGCATGGTCGGCTTCATGACCACGATCGAGACTCTGGAGATCGAGCCCGATGCGCCGGCCAAGGTGATCATCGACGAGGTCAGCGGCGTCATCGTCATGGGTGACGCGGTGCGCATCTCGACCGTGGCCATAGCCCAGGGCAACCTGACCATCTCGGTCCAGGAAACGCCGCAGGTCAGCCAGCCGCAGCCCTTCAGCCGCACCGGCGAGACCGTGGTCACCAGCCAGTCCGCCATCGCGGTCGACGAGGAGCGGGGCCGCCAGCTTCTGACCCTGAAGAATGGCGCATCACTCTCCAGCCTCGTGTCCGGGCTCAACGCGTTGGGCGTCACGCCGCGGGACATGATTTCCATCCTGCAGGCGATCAAGGCCGCCGGCGC
>JBKJII010000285.1:0-7934 GCA_046598505.1 Caulobacter sp.
CATCATCAGCGCCGGACCGTTCATGCGGCGCAGGGCGGCGATCGATCGCATGACCGCTTCCCAGGCGGTGAGATTGCCCGGCTTGCGCAGCGCACGTTCGATTTCCAGTCGGTGCGCCTGGGTGCGCAGGTGGGACGCCACCTCGAGCACGAGCTCTTCCTGCAGGTCTGCCAGCTGGTCCAGCGGCCGGTCAAACTTCTGGGTCCAGAGAATGTTGCCGCTGGAAGCGTCGATCAGCTGGGTCGTCACCCGCAGGTTCTGGCCCGCCCGCCTGATGTTGCCCTCCAGCACATAGCGAACGCCCAGCTGGCGGGCCATGGCGTCGAGGTCGGGAATGGCGCCGGAGCGGAAGCGGGCTGTCGCCGAACTGGCGATCACCCGGACATCGACCCCCTGCGACATGGCGTCGATGATGTCCTCGACCATGCCGAAGGCGAAGACGTCGTCCTCTGGCAGACCGGAACGGTTGGCGAAGGGCAGCACGGCCAGCGACGGCGCGCCGCCTCGCGCGCCGGTCCGGGCCGGCGCCGCCTCCGCCTTCCGCGGTTCGGCCGGCCCGATGGTTGCCGGTCGACGCTCGCGCTCTACGAAGCGGCGCACGTCGTCGACCAGGCCACGCCAGACGGGGTCCAGCCCTTCGCCGCGCCAGTGGGCGAGGTCCGCAGTCTGGGTCAACTCGAACATGATCGGCCGTTCACAGGGCTCGATCATCACCGGGATCAAAGTCTTGTTGCGGTCGCCGAGGGTGGCCTCGGCCCGCACCCAGCGCGACACGACGGACCGAGGCGACCACAGCACTACAACCGCCCGCGCTGTCTTCAGCGCGATCTCGGTGACCTCGTCATAGGCTTCGCCAGACCGCAGGGTGACATCCCACCAGACGTCGAATCCTTCTGCCACAAAGGCCTCGGCGAACCAGCGCGCAACGCCCTGATCCTCCCGGTTGTAAGATAGAAAAATGTCCGGCATGCCCGCCTCAAGCCCTGTGGAACAATGGATTAGGGCTTTCGGTATGCAAAGGCCAATCTGCCAGGACACCCCTGTCGCTATGGGACAGGCTTGCCCTTGTCTTCCCTTGGGGAAAATGCGGCAATCGGTTCGGATAGCGCGGGTCGATGGGGGCCGCCGAAAAAAGCTTCCCCGATACTGCGAAGGGTCCGCCGGTTCGAACGACCGCGCCGTTGTCTGATTTTCTGGAGGAAGGCGCTTGACGGGGAACGCCAGGGAAAAAATTGCGGTGCTCGGCGGTGGCGTCGGCGCCCTGTCGGCGGCCTTCTACATCACCGAACAACCGGGTTGGGCCGACAAATACGAGATCACCGTCTACCAGCAGGGCTGGCGACTGGGCGGCAAATGCGCCAGCGGGCACGACATGCGCCCCGGGTACGGCCACCGCATCTACGAACATGGCCTGCATATCTTCGCCGGCTTCTATGATCAGGCTTTCGACCTGTTGCGCCGGGCCTACGCCGAGCTCGACAGACCTGACAATCATCCCAACCAGACAGTCTGGGACGCCTTTACGCCGGAAGACACCATCACCCTGGTCGACCAGTCCATGCCGTCAGACCCCAACCTGATGTGGTACATGGACTTCCCGCCCAACGATGATGTGCCGGGCGATGATCTGACCGAAGCGCCGATCCTGGTGATGCTGAGCCGGCTTGTCGGGCTGCTCGTTCACATTTCGCCACCGCCGGCCAAAGCGGCAAAAGCGCCGCCGAAGTCGACCTCGCCCGAGGGCTGGCTCGGCACGATCCTTCATGAAGCCCAGGCGCTGATCGATGACTTGGTTCGCAAGGTCGAGAACAAGCTCGAGGATATCGCGGCTGACTTCATCCTGCATGAGCTGATGCATCTGCTGGAAAAGCACATGCAGCAGGTCAAGGCGCACGGTGGCAAAGCCCTGTCGATCGACACCGAACGCTTCCTGCTGTCGGCCTTCCTTGTGCAGACGATTATCCACGGCGTCGCCGCCGATGACGTGATCGAAAAGGGCTACGACTCCCTCGACCGGTACGAATGGAGCGAGTGGGTCTTCAACAACGCGGTCGCCGTCGCGAAGAAGTATCCGGAATGGGGCGATCCCGCCGCGCGGGCAACAGACCTGATCAACTGGGCGCCGATGTCGACCATGTACGACTACGTGTTCGGTTTCGCGCACGATGGCGACACCAGGCTGCGCAGCTTCGCCGCCGGCACCGCGCTTCGATCCGGCATGCTGATGATCTCCTATCGCGGACATTTCTTCTGGAAGATGCGCGGCGCGATGGGCGACGTGGTCATCGCGCCGCTTTATCTGGCGCTGCTCAAGCGCGGCGTGAAATTCCAGTTCTTCAGCCGGATCACCGCGTTGAACATCGATGCGGCCTCGCCGCAGCTTGCGTCGATCGATTACGCCCGGCAGGCCGAACTGAAGGACCCGGTCAAAGGCTACGAGCCGCTGGTCAGGATCGCAATTCCAGGCTGGCCGAAGGACGCGCCCCTCGAGGGCTGGCCGGCGGAGCCTCACTGGCGCCAGATCGTCGATGGCGAAGCCCTGAAAGCCGCCGGCCGCGACTTCGAAGCCGACCAGAAGGGCCATCCCGGTCCGGGCGACATGCCGCGCCGTCTGGTGCGGGGCGTGGACTTCGACAAGGCGATTATCGGCATTTCGGTAGGGGGTCTCAAACAGGTCTGCGAGAGCTTCCCGGCCCGGCTGCCGAAGTCAAACTGGGGGCCGTTCTTCAACGCCATCACCATCACCCGCACCTGCGCCATGCAGCTGTGGCTGACCCGAACCCAGGATGACCTTGGATCAAAGGGTTCGGATCGCACGCTGGCCGGCGCGGACCAGCCCTACAGCGCCTGGTCCGACATGACCCACCTGCTGTCGCGGGAGACCTGGCGCGACGAGCACCGGCCCCGGTCGATCGCCTATTTCTGTGGCCAGATCGAAGGCCCCGAAACCGGCAGGGCGGCCGACAAAAAGGCTTACGATCTGGCGGTGAAGTGGCTGACGGCCAACAGCGGGCTCTACTGGTCGCGGGCCACGTCGTCGGCCAGTCCCTACAGCCTCGATCCGGCCCTGCTTTATGATCCCGACCCCAGGGCCGAAGGCGACGTGCTGACCCGGCAGTACATCCGGGCCAACTGCAATCCGTCGGACCTCTATGTCCAGTCGCCGAAGAACAGCGTCTACACCCGGATGGACGCCAACCAGTCAGGCCTGGACAATCTCTTCCTCACCGGAGACTGGACCCTCAACGGGATCAACTCCGGTTGCGCGGAATCGGCGGCCCGCAGCGGCGCGCGCTGCGCCCAGGCGGTGGCTGGAACCCTCACGCCGTTCGACGCCTGATGTCGCCCCTCGCAAGGACCAGCCCCGCATGACCGACCTGCCGCCGTACGTCATCCTGGGCAATCTCTACGACGCCCTGAGCGCCGCCCAGCTGAGCGACGTGGTCATGCACAGCTTCTGCGTCCAGGCCGACCGGACCAAACTGCAGGCCTGGCTCGACAGGGCCTTCGCCACCCCGTCCGGGGGCGCCGTCCGCTATGAGGCGGTCGGTGACAAGGTGTTCCTCAGTTTCGCTGAAATCGGCCAGGCCCGCGGGGCCGGCAAACAGGGCGGCCGGGACGGCTATGTCGGCGAAATCGACACGACGATCTGGCTGATGGCCAGGCGGCTCGACGATGGCCTGTTCGCGCTGCGCTGGATCCCCGTCTACCTGTTCGTCGACAGCGGCACGGCCCAGGCTACCGGCCGTGAGGTCTGGGGCTTCCCCAAGCAGCTCGGCGAGTTCGATTTCACGCCCCAGAAGCCGGATCGTGCCGCCCCGCGAACCTTCGACGTCAAGGCGCTGGTGGTCGAAACGTTTGCGCCGGGCAGCAAGGCGAGCTGGCATCCGATCTTCGAGGCGCGCCCCCTTGACGTCAGGGGCGGCGGTCACGGCGGCGGCGTGCTGGCTACGCTGGAGGCGTTTGCGGAAAAGGCGGTGTCGCGGCTGACCGACGGCTTCGCCTCCATCGCCCTCAAACTGCAGGAAACGCTCGGGGGCGGCGGAATGGTCATGGCCATGCTCAAACAGTTTCCCGACGCCGCCGACCCGACCCGCGCCTGCTATCAGGGGATCATCGAGGCGCACGCCGTGATCAACGGCTTCCGCGGCTCGGGCCTGACCGACAACCACTACGAGGTGCGGGTGACATCCTATGCCTCCCACCCCTTCCTGGACGAGCTTGGGATCAGCGCGGACTGGCAGGACGTGGGCCAGGGGGTCTGGATGGACTTCGATTTTGAACAGCATCTCGGCGCCGAGATCTGGCGGGCGACGGCGCCCTGACGGCAGCGGGTTGGGCCACCTTGCAGGCGATCTGGTTCATCGGCCAGTTCCACGGCGTGATGAAGCCGCAGACCCCGATCGGCTCGCGCATGATGCGCGTGGGCCCGCGATCATCTTCGAATGAGAACGACTTCAGGATTTCCGCCGCGGTGGCGAGATGCGCGCGTCCGCAAGGTCTGCGGCCCGGCGGTCGTACTCCTCGACAATCCGGATCAGCAGGCCGAGGCGGAGGCCGCCCGCGCCGCCCGCGCCGCTCGGATGGCGCGGTCCACATCCGATGTACTACCGTTGACGACAGACCCGCAGGCCGTCTCCGAAACAGGGCTGATGACCGAGACGCTCCTGCGGCCCTTCGGCCGGCTCCATGCCCCGTCGATATGGACGCGGTCACGCGAACATTCGGGTCTCCTCGCCGGGACTGGCCGGCTGAACGACGGATTGATGCGGAAGCGTCAAGGCGAGGTCAGGCCAGGCGGCCCGAGATCTCCGCCAGCTTGGCCAGATTGGCTTCATGACGCTCGCGGGTGATCCGGAAGAAGGTCATCGCGCCGATCGCCGCCAGATAGGTCGCGGCCAGGGCCGGCACGTAGACCAGACCCAGATTGCGGACGATCTGCTCGCTGACCTCGCCGGGCTGAGCGTGGTCGGGGAAGCCGATGGCCAGAAGGATCATGCTCGAGGCGAAGATGCCGACGCCGGATACGGCCTTGGCCACGAAGATGCTGGCGGCGAAGAACAGACCCTCTGACCGCCGACCGTTGCGCACCTCGGTCTCTTCCACGACGTCGGCGATCATCGACGACCCGAGGATCGCGGCGATGCTGGCGAAGGTCACCGACGTCATCGCCTGGATGAACAGGATCGGCAGCACGGCGGGATGGCCGTTGTCCGGGAACCAGCCGAGCAGACGAAGGACAATGGGTGTGACGCCGATCGTGAAGGCGAGGGTCTTGGCCAGAATGGCGGCGTTTCGTTTTCCCAGCCAACGCGACATGGGCGTGGCCAGGACGACAGCCGCGGCCGAGGAGATGAACTGGGCGAAGACGAAGACCGAGATCTGTTTGGCGGTCAGACCCCAGAAGAAGGTGTTGAAGTAGAGGTTCAGCGCGACCGACAGGCCATAACTCATGGCGTTGAAGATGCTGGCGAGGAGCAGCGGCAGAAAGGTCAGGTCGGTCATCGACCCGACCATCTCCCGCACGGTCTGCCACAGGCTGATCTTGCGGACGGGCGGACTGCGCAGATACGGAATCTGGCTGTGCGTCCCGACAGCCGAGGCGACGATCACCACCAGCATGACGGCCGCCGACACCAGGCCGTACATGGAATAGCCGGCCGGATTGAGCTGGGCCACCGGATGGGTCGCGTCGGCCTTGAGGAAGACCCGGAACGTGAGCAGGGTCATGACCAGCGCGCCGTACCAGATGAACAGGGCGCGGAAAGACAGCAGGCTGGTCCGGCCGTGGTAGTCCGTGGTCAGCTCCGGCGCGAGGGCGGCGCTCGGGATCTCGAACAGGGCCAGGAACGTGCGGATCAGTACGGCCACGATGATCAGGTAGACGAACAGCGCCTCATGCGACCAGCCTGGAGGCGGGTTCCAGATCAGCAGATAGGACAGCGTGATCGGGATCGCCGAGGCATACATGAAGGGATGCCGGCGTCCCCAGCGGGAACGGAAATTGTCCGACATCTGACCGATGATCGGGTCGATCATCGCATCCAGGACCAGGGCGATCATGACGGCCAGACCAACCGTCGCCGCCGGCAGACCGACCACCTGGTTGTAGAAGATCAGCAACAGGTAAGAGAACCCGTTGTCCTTCAGACCTAGCGCGATGCCGCCCAGGCCGTAGAAGAACCGGGTTGATCTCGGCAGGGGACGCACCAGCGGCCCGGAAGGCGATGCATTCGACATGGTCTATCCTGGTGGCGCCTTCGGCCGCGCCCAAGGGCGACGGCGTGCGATGTTTGAAGCTGACTAGGGCGCCTTGCGGCCGTAGGTGATCAGGCCTGCCGGGTTGAGGTAGGTGTTGGCGGGATACTTCCGCAGCACCTCTTCATTGGGCTCGGTCCCCCAGCCCGGACGGTCGGAGATGACGATGTGACCATCCCTGATGTCCGGGACGTACGTGAACAGCTCGTCGTCGTAGGCCAGGCGGTCGATGTCCGTTTCCATGATGCGAAGGTTGGGCACAGCCGCCGCGAACTGCGCGTTCATCATCGTCGCCAGGTGGCCATAGAAGTTGTGCGGCGCGACGTTCACGTCGTGGGCGTCGGCCATGGCGGCGATCTTCATGGCCTGCCACGCCCCGTTCCACAGCAGGTCGATGATCGCGATGTCCATGGCCTGTTCAGCGAAGAAGGGCGTGAAGGCCGCCGGGCCGACCAGGGTCTCGCAGGAGGCGATGGGGTGCTTGCTCTGCTGCCGGATATAGGCGAGCGCCTTGGGGTTCAGCGTGTCCAGCTCGATCCAGAGCAGATCATCCTCGGCCAAGGCGCGGACCATGCTCAGATAGCCCTCCGTGCGGGTGTTGAAGTTCAGGTCGAGCAGGATGTCGACATCGGGGCCTGCGCCATCGCGAAGGGCCTCAAGGTGCTCCCTGAAGCCATGCAGGAGCTGGCGGTCGACGTTCAAGCCGGGCTCGAAGGGCACGCCGAACCCCGGAGCCCAGCCTTTCGGCTTGCGGTCGACGTAGGTATAGACGTTGGTCTTCAGCGCCTTGAAACCGCGCTCCCGCACTTCCCGGCCGAGGGAGACCACATCGTCTATGGTTTCGATGGTCGGCTGATAGTGCGGCTTGCGGCTGATCCGCCAGGTCGTGCAGTGCGACCAGTAGACGGGAACACGGTCGCGGATCTTGCCGCCCAGCAGCTGGGCGCAGGGCACGCCGAGCGCCTTGCCCTTGGCGTCAAGCAGGGCGTTCTCGATCGCCCCCATGGCCTGTCCGATCAGCCCGCCGAGGGAGGGCCGCATGGCGCTCTGCAGCAGGGCAAAGATCCGCTCGTGATCGAGGACGCTCTGGCCGATGAGGCGGGGCGTGACCTGCTGGATGATCGAGGCGATCCCCGGGTTTCCGAACCCCTCGTCGTATTCCGACCAGCCGACGATGCCTTCGTCCGTGCTGATCTTGACGAAGGAGTAGTTCCGCCAGCCCGCGTCGCAGGCCAGGGTTTCGATGTTGGTAATCTTCGGGGTGGACGGCATGACGGTTCCTGGAGGGCTAGGCGCAGTCGGCGAGAACGAGGTCCGCGCCTTTTTCGCCAATCATGGTGGCGGCGGCGGCGGTGTTGCCGGAGACGATGAGCGGCATGATCGAGGCATCGATGACGCGCAGGCCTTCGAGACCGTGCACCTTCAGCTTCGGGTCCACGACTGAGGTGCCGGGATCGACGCCCATCACGCAGGTGCTGGTGGGGTGATAGGTCGTGCGCCCGGTGCTGCGGGCCCAGGCCTCGAGCTGCGCGTCGGTCGGCGGATCGCCTACGTCGTAGACCGGTGAGACGATCGCGTCGGCCAGGGGACCTGTGCGGGCGATGGTGTCGAGGATGCGCAGGCTGTTCGCCCACATGATCGAGGACCGGTTTGTCCTCCGCCATAGCTGGGCCGCC
>JBKJII010000336.1:0-3089 GCA_046598505.1 Caulobacter sp.
AGGTCTTCACCCGGCTGCAGGCGGCGTTCGCGGGCATGCTCGACCACGCCGACCAGCATCTGGCGCGGCTGGTGGGCTTCCTCGAGGCGGCCGGCCAGCTCGACAACACGCTGGTGGTCGTGGTGTCCGACAACGGCGCCAGCCAGGAGGGCGGGCCGTTGGGCATGGTCACCGCCATGGGCCCCTACAATCTGAAGTTCGAGCCCATGGCCGAGAAGCTGGCCCGGCTGGACGACATCGGCGGGCCCGACAGCCATTCCAACTTCCCGCAGGGCTGGGCCATGGCCTCCAACACCCCCCTGCGCCGCTACAAGCAGAACACCCACGGCGGCGGCATCCGCGATCCGCTGGTGATCAGCTGGCCGGGCGGCATCCCGGCGCGGGGCGAGCTGCGCGGGCAGTTCACCCACGCCAGCGACGTGACGCCGACACTGCTGGATATCCTGGCCCTGACCCCGCCCGCGGTGATCGCCGGGGTGACGCAGATGCCGATGGAGGGGACCAGCTTCCGCGCCTCGCTGTTCGACAGCGCCGCGCCGGCCAAGGCCGGGCCGCAGCATTTCGAGATGTTCGGCCACCGGGGCGTCTGGCAGGACGGCTGGAAGGCCGTCGCGTTCCACCCGCCAGGCCGGCCGTTCGACGCCGACACGTGGGAGCTCTACCACCTCGACCGGGACTTCTCGGAGACCAACGACCTCGCCGCGAGCCAGCCGGACAAGCTGGAAGAGATGGTCGCCCTGTGGTGGACCCAGGCTGAGACGCATCAGGTGCTGCCGCTGGACGACCGCTTCGCCGAGCGGTTCGCGGTCAACGCCCAGCGGTTCCACGGCGCGCGCAAGCGGTTCGTGTTCCACAAGGGCATGGGCCATGTGCCGACCGACGTCGCGCCGGACATCCGCAGCCGCAGCTATTTCATCGAAGCCGAGGCCCGGCTGGCGGCCGGCGACGAGGGCGTGCTGATCGCTCACGGCGACATGACCTGCGGCTATTCGCTGTTCGTGCGGGGCGGGCGGCTGGTTCACGACATGAACATCGGCGGCAAGCATGTGACGCTGACGTCGGACCGGCCGATTGAACCGGGCCACCGGCGGCTGGGCGTCGCGGTGCGGCCGGGCCCCGGCGGGCGACGGATCGTGCTGTTGATCGACGGGGCGCCGGCCGGCGAGTTGACCACGCCGCTGGGCTTCTACAACTTCATCAGCTGGTCGGGGCTGGACATCGGGCTGGACCGCGGCAGCCCGGTTGCCGACTACGCCGCGCCGTTCCAGTTCACCGGCCTGTTGAAGAAGGTCACCGTGACCATGGATGACGACCAGAACCTCGACGGCCAGGGCGTCGGCGATGCGGAGATGGCGCGGCAGTAAATTGGTCCCTCTCCCGGCGGGAGAGGGAGGGGCCCGACGCGAAGCGGCGGGAGGGTGAGGGGTTACGGGCTCGGCGCCTTATCCCCTCAACCTCCCACCCGCCCAGCCTGCGGCTTCGGCGGGCGGGCCCCTCCTTCTCCCTTTGGGAGAAGGCAGGTAGGGTTGCCCCATGATGCACCGCGCCCTCCTCCTTGCCGCCGCCGCCCTGACCCTCGCCGCCTGTTCGCCGGAGCCCGCGAAGGAAACCTCCGGTCCGGCCGCCAGTCCAGCGCCGACCACCACGCCCTCCGCAGAAGCGCCCGCCCCGGCGGCCGCCCCGGCAGCCGGCGAGCAGGGCGGCGCGGATCTGTGGAAGACGGTCGCCAACGCCGACGACCAGGACCGCATCGCCCGGCTGCCGGCCGCGTGGAAAGCCGCCCTGGCCGAGGCTGACCAGGACCACGGCGCGGAACTGGACGCCCTGGGGCTGCTCGGCGTGCCGAACGGCGCGCTGGCCGGCAACCTTCAGCCGGGGCCCGGCAAGTACCGCTGTCGAACAATCAAGGTCGGCGCGATGGGCGAGGGAAACCTCGACTATATCGCCTACCCCTGGTTCACCTGCAGCGTCGAACTGACAGCCGGCGGCGACCTGATCCTGACCAAGACCGGCGGCAGCCAGCGCACGCGCGGCCTGCTCTACCCCGACACCGACAGGCGGCTGGTGTTCGTGGGCGCCCAGGCCTGGGGCGCGGAGGAGACCGAGTATCCCGCCTACGGCCAGCGCGCCGAGCGCGACCAGGTCGGCGTGTTCGAGCGCGTCGGCGCGAACCGCTGGCGTCTGGTGCTGCCCTGGCCGAAACAGGAGTCGAAGCTGGAGATCCTGGAGCTGAAGAGGTAGGGCGGGGGCGGCGCTCATATTCTGCTCGTCCCGGCGACTGCCGCGCCAATTCAGGGGACAGCTTACTCATTTCAGACTGCATGGCGGGCCTCGTCGACCTGGAAATGAGTAAGCTGTCCCCTGAATTGTCCGACGCGTTTCACTCGCCCCCGCCCCCTTGTGTGTCCCTCCGGCCACACCTACATCGGGGCAGTCCGGTTGCGCTTGATCAAGGCTTCCGGTCGCAATCCGCCGTAACGGGGACAGCATGAACATCGACCTCTATTCCGACCGCGCCAAACAGGCGATCCAGAGCGCCCAGTCGCTGGCGCTGGCGCGCCGTCACCAGCACCTGACGCCCGAGCACGTCCTCAAGGTGTTGCTCGAGGAAAAGGACGGCCTGAGCCGCGCGTTGATCCAGAGCGCCGGCGGGCGGCCAGACGCGGTCGACGCGGCTGTGGAAGCGCTGCTGCAGCGCATGCCCAAGGTCGAGGGCGGCTCCGGCCAGCTCTATCTGAAGCCCGAGACCGCCAGCGTGTTCAGCCGCGCAGAAGCCGACGCCAAGAAGGCCGGCGACGCCTTCGTGACTACCGAACGCCTGCTTATCGCCCTGGCCGCCGAGGGCGGCGAGGCCGGCAAGGCGCTGAAGGAGGCCGGCGCGTCCGAGAAGTCGCTGGAAACCGCCGCCGCCGACGTCCGCAAGGGTCGCACCGCCGACAGCGCCAGCGCCGAGGAAGGCTATGACGCCCTGAAACGCTATGCCCGCGACCTGACCCAGGCCGCCCGCGACGGCAAGCTCGATCCGGTCATTGGCCTCGACGAGGAAATCCGACGGTGCATCCACTTGCTGTCACGCCGCACCAAGAACA
>JBKJII010000452.1:0-5916 GCA_046598505.1 Caulobacter sp.
CCCTGTTTCGGTCCGACCGGGGCCGCCGCCGAGATCGAGACGTCCAAGGCGTTCAGCAAGGACTTCCAGGCGCGTCACAATCTGCCGACGGCGGCCTATGGCGTGTTCGAGAAGGTAGAAACGGCCAGGGCCTTCCTGGACACCCAGACGGCGCCGTTCGTGATCAAGGCCGACGGTCTTGCCGCCGGCAAGGGCGTGGTCATTGCCGAGACCCGCGCCGAGGCCGACGACACCGTCGCCGACATGCTGGGCGGCCGGTTCGGCCAGGCCGGCGCGCGCGTGGTCATCGAGGAATTCATGCCCGGCGAGGAGGTCTCCTTCTTCGCCCTCTGCGACGGCGAAACGGCCGTCCCGTTCGGCTACGCCCAGGACCACAAGCGCGCCTTCGACGGCGACATGGGTCCCAACACCGGCGGCATGGGGACCTATTCGCCGGCCCCGGTCCTGACCGAGGCCCTGGCAAGACGCGCCTTCGACGACTGCGTCCTGCCCGCCGTGAAGGGCATGGCTGCCGAGGGTCGCCCCTACAAGGGCGTGCTCTACGCCGGCCTGATGCTCACCGAGGAGGGCCCGCGGCTGGTGGAGTTCAACGCCCGTTTCGGCGACCCTGAGACCCAGGTTTTGATGCTGAGGCTGGCCGACGACATCCTGCCCTGGCTGAAGGCCTGCGCCGACGGAACCTTGGCGGGGATGCCCGAGCCGAAGTGGCGTGACGAGCGCGCGGTCTGCGTGGTGCTGGCCGCCGACGGCTATCCTGACAGTCCGGTCAGCGGCGCGATGATCCGTGGCGCTGACCACATTCCGGGCGAGGCGGTTGTGTTCCATGCCGGCACGGCTCGCGACCCGGACGGGACGCTTCGGTCCGCGGGCGGGCGGGTGCTCAACGTCTGCGCCATCGGCCCGACCCTGCAGGTTGCACGCGACAGGGCCTACGCCGCCGTCGACGCGATCGACTTCCCGGGCGGATTCTGTCGGCGGGATATCGGGTGGCGGGCCCTCTAGAAGCCTTCTCCCTTTGGGAGAAGGTTCTTTCTGCCGCCTTGCGCCGTCCGCCGCAGACCCTAAACTCGCGATCAAACAACTGTACGAAATTGGGGAGCCGATCATGGCCGAGGCCGCCGCACCGACCGCGCAGGATCTGAACTCCGGCACCAAGCCGGTCGATGAGCGCCATGCGATCGACGAGGTCAAACTCGCCGCCTGGCTCGAGGCCAATGTCGTGGGCTACGCCGGGCCGCTGGAAGTTCGCCAGTTCAAGGGTGGTCAGTCGAACCCGACCTACCAGCTTGTCACGCCGAACAAGCGCTACGTCCTGCGCCGCAAGCCGCCGGGCAAGCTGTTGCCCTCGGCCCACGCCGTCGACCGCGAGTTCAAGGTCATCTCGGCGCTCGGCACAACCGGCTTCCCGGTGGCCCATGCCTACGCCCTCTGCACCGATGACGACGTCATCGGCACGATGTTCTACGTGATGGACAACGTGGAGGGCCGGATCCTCTGGGATCTGACCTTGCCTGACTATTCGCCGGCCGAGCGCCGCGCGATCTACCGCGCGAAGATCGCCACCCTCGCGGCCCTGCACAATACCGACTACGAGGCTATCGGCCTGGGCGACTACGGCCGGCCGGGCAACTATTTCAGCCGCCAGATCGACCGCTGGACCAAGCAGTACAAGGCCTCCGAAACGCAGGCCATCCCCTCGATGAACCGGCTGATGGAGTGGCTGCCGACGACCGCGCCGGAGGACGACAAAACGTCAATCGTCCATGGCGACTACCGCCTCGACAACATGGTCCTGCACCCGACCGAGCCGCGCGTGGCCGCGGTGCTGGACTGGGAGTTGTCGACGCTCGGCAACCCGATGGCCGACTTCTCCTATCTGCTGATGCACTGGGTCATGCCGGGCACAGAGCGGGCCTCGCTGTCAGGCATTGAGGACCTCAAGGCCTGGGGCATTCCGACCATTGATGAAGTCGTCGAGCAGTACTGCAGCCTGACGGGCCGCTCCGGCGTGCCCAACCTCGACTGGTACTTCGCCTACAACCTGTTCCGCCTCGCAGGCATCTGCCAGGGGATCGTCGGCCGGGTGCGCGACGGCACCGCCGCCAGCGCCCACGCACAGACCATGGAGGCCCGCGTGCCGGCCCTGGCCGACGCGGCCCTGTCCTTTGCGATCAAGGCCGGCGCCTGATGGCCGGGTCCCTGAAGAAGCTCGCCTTCGGCGCAGTCTTCGCGGCGCTGGCCATCAACGCCGGACTCAGCATGGCCCGGGCTCCGGCTGCTCCGGTCGCTGCGCCGCTGACCTACGTCCAGGCCGGCAAGTTGCTGGCGGATCCGGCGACCGGCAAGGTGGAAGCCGAACGCACCCTGGTCATCCAGGACGGCAAGGTTTTGCGCGTCGAGGACGGCTACACCACGGCTGCGGGTGCGACCGTGATCGACCTGCACGACAGCTTCGTCCTGCCCGGCCTGATCGACAGCCACGTTCACCTGACCAGCGAGCAGGGCCCCAACGCCCAGCTGGAAGAGTTCACCAAGACGAAGTCTGACCTCGCCCTCGACGGCGCCTGGAACGGCATGAAGACGCTGAAGGCCGGGTTCACCACCGTGGCCGATCTCGGCGCGCCGAACGAGTCGATCTTCGCCCTGCGCGATGCAATCAAATCCGGCCGAATCCCCGGCCCGCGGATTATTGCGGCCGGCTCGGCCATCTCGGTCCACGGCGGTCACGGCGACCCGGCGAACGGCATGCCCGAGGAACTGGTGCACGTATTCCGGCCGACGTCCGTCTGTTCGGGGGCCGATGACTGCCGCCGCGCGGTGCGTGAACAGGTCCGGGCGGGCGCCGACATCATCAAGATCACCGCCACAGGCGGCGTGCTCTCCCAGACGGCCGCGGGCCTGGGTCAACAGTTCTCGGACGAGGAATTGAAGGCCATCGTCCAGACCGCCCATTCCATGGGCCGCAAGGTCACGGCCCATGCCCACGGCGCCGACGGCATCAACTCCTTTCTGCGGGCCGGCGGCGACTCGATCGAACACGGCACCTACCTCGATGCGGAGTCGATCAAGCTGTTCAAGTCGAGCGGCGCCTGGCTGGTCCCGACCTTGATGGCCGGTGACTTCGTCGCCCGCGAAGCCGCCAAGCCTGACACCTTCTTCAGCCCCGCGCAGCGCGACAAGGCGCTGCTGGCCGGCCCAAAGATGCTCGACATGGCCCGCCGCGCTCACGACGGCGGCGTGAAGATCGCCTTCGGCACCGACACCGGCGTCTCGGCTCATGGTGACAACGCGGGCGAGTTCGCGCTCCTGGTCAAGGCCGGGCTGACGCCGCTGGATGCGATCCGCGCGGCGACCATCTGGGCTGCTGAGCACTTCGGCCTGCTGAACCAGATCGGCTCCCTGTTGCCCGGCAAGCAGGCCGACCTGATCGCCGTCCGCGGTGACCCCCTGGCCGACGTGACGGTGCTGACAAGGGTGTCGTTCGTGATGAAGGGCGGGGTGGTTTACAAACAGGACTGATCCTCCCCTTCGCTACGCTCCGGGGAGGAGCGCCAACACCGCCGCCTCATCCTCGAACCGCGCCCGCACGGGCCAAACCGCGGCGCGGTCGCGCCAGGCCGGCGGCAATCGGACCCAGTCCTTTTCGGTCGTGATCAGGCCCGCACCATGCCGGGCCGCGACATCGTCGAGCAGAACCAGATCAGCGTCGCTGTAGGGGTGATGGTCCGGGAAACGGACGAAATCCTTCAGGTCGCAGCCTGCGGCTTCCAGCGCCCGTTCGACCTTCCAGGGCTTGCCGATGCCGGCGAAGCCGACCTGCGGGCCCTTGGGCGGATTGCCTGACGGTTCCAGCCGCGCAATGAGCACCGGCCCGCCCGCGAACAACGCCAGCAGGTCCGGATCCGCCTCGGGCAGGTCCGAGGGCAGCAACAGCACGACGGCATCGGCGCGCGACAGCCCGGCGGCCAGCGGCTCGCGCATCGGCCCGGCCGGAAAGACCGCCCCATCACCGAACGGCCATTCGTTGTTGCGAGTCTCGCCATCGACGACGATCAGCGACAGGGCCTTCCTCAGGGACGGGTTCTGATGGCCGTCGTCCATGACCAGCACCTGCGCGCCGCCGGCCTTCGCCGCCCGGGCGCCGGCGGGCCGGTCCGGCGATATCCACAGCGGGAAGTCACGGGCGAGCATCAGCGGCTCATCGCCGACGTCGGCGGCGGTATGCGTCGCCGGGTCCACTCGCAGCGGACCTTTCAGCCGGCCGCCATAGCCGCGTGACAGCCCGTGGGCCGCCACGCCCTGATCCGTCAGCAGCCGCAGCAACTCGCGCACGACCGGCGTCTTGCCCGTGCCGCCGACCGTCAGGTTGCCCACGCAGATCACCGGCAGGCCTGCATCCTCCGGCGCCGTCCGCGCGATGCGGCGCGCCGTGACGCCGGCCCAGATCCAGGACAGCGGCGTCAGCAGCGCGCGCGTCACCCGACGGGGCGCCCCCGTGCGCACGTACCACCAGCGCGGCGTGGAGAGCTTCATGGCAGCAGGGGCTCCAGCTGGGCCCACAGCCGGTCGAGGACCCCGCCGGCCTGATCGGCCGCATGCCTTGCCGCCCGGCCGACCCTCTGACGCGCCGACGGATCGGCCAGCAGGTTGTCGAGCGCCGCGACCAGCCCGGCCTCGTCGGCGCAGCTGACGCCGCCGTCGCCGAGCATGCCATAGACGTCGATCCAGTTGGCATAGTGCTCGCCGTGGACGACCGGCCGGTCGAGCCGCGCGGCCTCCAGCGGATTGTGGCCCCCGATGTCGGGCAGGAAGCTGCCGCCCATCACCGCGATGTCGCCCAGCCGGAAGAACAGCCCGAGCTCGCCCAGGGTGTCGGCGATGTAGAGGTCCGTCTCCGGCGTGATGGGCTCACCGGCCGAGCGCAGGGCGATGATGCGGTTGTGGGTCCGCAGTTCGGTCGCCAGGCGCGGCCCGCGTGCAGGATGGCGCGGCACGATGACCAGCAGCGGGTAGCGACCAGTCTTCTCGACCGCATCGACGATCAGGGCGTCCTCACCCGGATGCGTGCTGGCGGCTGTGACGATCAGCCGGTCGCCTGCGGCCGCCTTCAAGCGCGCCAGCTCGGCCATGTCGGCGGGCAGGGCCTCGCCAACCAGCTTGAGATTGGCGTAGCCATCGATCAGACCGCCGAGCTCCTTGAGCCGCACACCGGTCCGGACGTCCTGCGGCAAGATCAGGTCGAATACGCCGAGCACTGCCCTTGCGGCGCCGCGCTGCCGGGTCCAGCCCTTGGCGCTGCCCTGCGTCATTCGCGCCGAGACCAGCGCCAGCCGGGTTCCGCGCGCCTTGGCGCCGAGCAGCAGGTTCGGCCACAGCTCGCTTTCGACGAACACCGCCAGATCCGGCTTCCAGTGATCGAGGAAGCGCCTGGCCGCGGCGGGCGTGTCGACGGGAATGTATTGGTGCAGGGCCCCCGGCGGCAGGCGGCGCGCCAGCAGTTCGGCCGAGGTCGTCGTCCCGGAGGTGACCAGCACGGTCACGTCAGCGCGTTCGCGGAGCAGACGTTCCACAACCGGCAAGAGGGACACTGTCTCTCCGACGCTTGCACCGTGCAGCCAGATCAGGGGACCCTGCGGGCGCGGTACCGAGGCCCGGCCCTGTCGCTCGCCGAGCCTGGCTGGATCTTCCTTGCCGCGCCTCGCCCGGTTGCGGAGGATCGACGGCACGGCAAGGCCGAGCAATGCGGTCGCGCCGCGGTAAAGGGTCAGGGAAAAGGGGTGTCCCACCTCGGCTCAGACCACGTCGGCGGGCGCGAGGTGACAGGTCTGTCCGCTTGAGCCGGTCTCGATTTGCAGCGTCGGGTGACCGATGCGGAACCGCTCGGCCAGCGCGTGGGCGGTGTCGTGCAGGAAGCCG
>JBKJII010000147.1:0-5877 GCA_046598505.1 Caulobacter sp.
TCGAAGCGGTCGGCGTCGCCGGCATAGGCGGCGCGGCAGGCCTCCTCGAAGCCCGGCATGTCGCCGGCCATCATCGAGAGGAACCGGTAAGCGGCGTCCCGGGCCTGGCGCTGGCGACCGGTCCCGTCCCGACGCGCCGCCTCGATCAACCGACGGACGGTCGCCGAGGGGCCGGCGGGCTGACTTTCCAGCCAGGCCACGTGACGGGGCAGCAGGTCGAAGGACGCCGAGACCGGTTCGCGGGACATCGGCTCCGGCCCTGCCAGGGCGCGTTCGATCTCCACCGCATTGCCCAGCTTGACCAGATCGCCGGTGACCTCGTCGAACACCAGCGCCGTCCGCGCCTCCCGCCCATCACCGAGGACGTTGAGCACCTCCGGCAAGGTTCCGGTGGCCAGGCGTTTGCCGCGCACGAAGGCGCTGAAGATCGGGGACGGGGTCATGGCGGTCGCTCCTTTCAGAAGCGTCCTTATTACCCGGGTAAATTAGAGTGTCAATATTATCCGGGTAATTTATCCAGGGCCGCGACCCGTTTCGCCAGGGCGGCGTTGACCGCCTCGTAATGTGGACGGAAGTCGTTCAGCAGCTGGGCCTCGCTGAAACCCATCGTGATCAGGCCGCTCATGTCCTCGCCGTGCAGCAGGCGCGTCCCGTCGCCCTCAGCCGTCAGGGTGAAGTGGTGCGTGCCCTTGAACAGCAGCGGCACGACGCCCGTCCAGGCCAGCGACCGGCCCGGCTCGCAGCGGGACAACGTCACCGTCTGGGTGATGGTCGCGCCAGGCTTGCCCGCCGGATTGAGGAAGGTGGTCCTGATCTTGCCGCCCGGCGCCGCCCGACCGCTGGCCGCGATGTTCAGCGGGTTCCACTCGGCGTAGCGGTCAAAGTCCGCCAGCACGGCCCAGACCCTGTCCGGCGTGCCGGCGATGACGGCTTCGGTGCGGATGGTTTTCATGATCGGCCTCCCCAGACAGCAGCGTTCTAGCCGCAAGTCGAAGGGTGCGCACCTCCCGCGACATCGGGCGGTGATCCACGATCACCTCGCCGCCGTATTGCCTTCCAAAGGAGACGCTCTATGGCGGTCGCATCGGACGGCGGACTGGTTGAACGGCGGTTCATGCGCGACGCCATGCGGGCGCCATTGCTGGCGGTCGATCGCGAGCAGGCGCTGGCCCGGCGCTGGCGCAATGATGCCGACGACGCGGCGCTGCAGGAACTGACCGGGGCCTATATGCGGCTGGTCATCGCCATGGCCTCCAAGTTCCGCCGCTACGGACTGCCGATGGCCGATCTGGTCCAGGAAGGCGCCGTGGGCCTGATGCAGGCGGCCGACCGGTTCGACCCGGACCGTGGCGTGCGGTTCTCGACCTATGCCGGCTGGTGGGTTCGCGCGGCGATGCAGGACTATGTGCTGCGCAACTGGTCGATCGTGCGCACCGGAACCACGGCCTCGGCCAAGAGCCTGTTCTTCAAGCTGCGCGGGCTGCGGGCCCGGCTGGGCGATCTGGAAGGCCGGCTGACCGCGGAGGCCCGCGCCACCATCGCCACCGAACTGGGCGTCGAGGAGGGCGAGGTCGAGGCCATGGCCGCCCGCATCGGCGGCCCCGACCGCTCGCTCGATGCGCCGATCACCGGCGAGGGCGAGGAGAACTGGCTGGGCCTGTTGCCGGACGAGCGCGACCGACCCGACCAGGTCGTCGAGGCGACCCTCGACGGCGAACGCCGCACCGGTCTGATCGCTCGCTCACTGGACCGTCTCTCACTCCGCGAGCGCTCGGTGATCGAAGCCCGCAGGCTGGTCGATGACCCCATGACGCTCGAGGCCCTGGGTATCCGCATGGGCGTGTCCAAGGAACGGGTGCGCCAGATCGAGCAGGGCGCCCTGGCCAAGATGCGCCTCCACATCGAGCGCGAGGTCGGCGATCCGGTGGAAGCCGGGTTGGTGGGGTAGATGCTCCCCATCGGGGGAGCTGTCGGCGAAGCCGACTGAGGGGGTCACCCGAGACCTGAGCGGACCCCCTCCGTCCCTGCTTCGCCAAGGCTTCGCAGGGCCACCTCCCCCGACGGGGAGGACTTATTCCTTCGGCTTCAACACCCGCAGCCCCAGCAGCGTCACGCCGATCAGCACCGCCTCGATGACCATCGGCGGGATCAGCTCCTGGCCGCCGTGGGTCACGACAAGGTTCAGCATCCGTCCCGTCAGCGCGATGGCCAGCAGCAGCAGAACGGGTTTCAGCCAACTGGCCTCGTTGCGCAGGGCCGCGAGCAGGAACAGCACCCCGGCCGCGCCGAAGAAGCCGGCCATGTCGGCGCGCAGCGTGCCCAGTCCCGCCGCGCCATCCGGCAGCAGGCCCATCATCGGGCCGATCTTGTCCGGACTGATCCAGAACCGGCTGGCCAGCAGCAGCGCCAGCAGGCCGAACAAGCCGATCATGCCCCGTGTCAGTGTGCGAGCCACAGGCCCCTCCCCTTTGGTTTGCCGCCAGCGTGCAAAGCGCCAGGCAGCGAATGAAATGGCGCCCAGCACCCCGAGCAGACCCAGCGACAGCGGCAGGGCGAAGGCCGCGATGATGCGTTTGAGGATGTTTTTCGAGACCTCCTTGTCGGGCGCATAGCCCTTGGGGATCTCGGCCACGCCGACGCGAGCGGCCCAGACGCGATAGTCGGCCAGCATCTCCGCCGCCTTGCCCGGCATGGCCGCGGTCAGGTCCCTGGTCTCGCCCGGATCGTTGGCGATGTCGTAGAGCCGCCAGTGGGGGTCGCCGAGCGCGCCGGCGTTGCGGGTCAGCTTCAGGTCACCCTTGAACAGCGCCGAGTCGCCGGCCGCTTCCAGGCCGATCGGCCGGTCGGGCGCATGGGCGGTCCCGGCCGCGCCGGTCAGGACCGCGCGCAGGCTGGCGCCGTCGATGGGCGCCGTATTGGGCGGCGCGGGCGGGGCGCCGGCGAAGTCGAGCACCGTCGGTGTGATGTCGCTGATCAGCGAGAAGGCCCGGCTCGTTGCGCCCGCGCGCACGCCCGGTCCGGCCACGATCAGTGGCACGCGCGTGCCGCCTTCCGACGCATAGAACTTGAACAGGGCGCCCGGCGCAGCCGCCGCGCTGGCCCAGCCCGGACCGATCGCCGAATAGGTCCCCTTGCCGCCGAGGTCCTTGATGCCCCACCGATAGCCCACGCTCTTCATCCACAGCCGGAACACCGGCTCGGCGGTCGGATCACCGGCCTCGGGGCCGTTGTCCGACAGCAGGACGAACAGCGTGTTGTCGTACCGGCCGGTCGCCTTGAGATGCGCGATCAGCCGGCCTAGGTGGGCGTCCATCGCCTCCAGCATGCCGGCGTTGACCGCCATCCGCCGGGCGGCCAGCTGCTGCTGCGCCGGGGTCAGGCTGGCCCAGGCCTTCACATTCATCGGCGGCGGCCCCATCGGCGTGCCGGCCGGGATCAGGCCCGTGCGGACTGCGCCGTCGTAGCGGCGCTGACGCTGGATGTCCCAGCCGCCGTCATAGCGGCGGTCGTATCGGGCGACATAGTTGAGCGGCGCCTGGTTGGGGATGTGGATGGCCAGGAACGGCAGATAGGCGAAGAACGGTCGGCCATCATCCGGCTTGGAGTCGACATAGCGGATGATCGTGTCGACGAGGAACCGGGACGAATAGAAGTCGGCCGGCAAGGTCGCCGGCTTGCCGTTCTCGCGCCAGTCGGCGGTCCTGTAGATCGGGAAGTAGGCGCGCTGCTCCCAGTTGTCGCCGCCGGTGGCGTCGAGCGCGAACGAACGCTCAAAGCCCCGGTCACTCGGCAGCGAGCCCGGGGCGTGCCCCAGATGCCACTTGCCGGCCATGTAGGTGTGATAGCCGCCCGCCTGCAGCCGGCTGGCCAGGGTGACGACGTTGGCCGCCAGATTGCCCGCATAGGCGTGGTCCCGCTGGTGCTCGCGCGGCGTGGTCTCGGGCAGGTTGGCGACGCCGGCGGTATGGCTGTCCACGCCGGTCATCAGCATGGCCCGCGACGGCGCGCACATCGGCGTGGCGTGGAAGTTGGTGAAGCGGGTCCCGCGCGCGGCCAGGGCGTCGATGGTCGGGGTGGCGATCTCGCCGCCATAGGCTCCAAAGTCGGTATAGCCGGCGTCGTCGACGACGATGACCACGATGTTGGGGGCCCTGGACGGGGCCGGTGCAGCTGCGCCCGGTCCAAACGCCAGGGTCAGCAGGCCGACGATCGCCAGTCCCGTAACCCGCAGCGCCGCGCTCCAGCGCCCCGTTCCGACCGTCTTCATCGCGCGATCTCCCACAGCCCACCTCACAACGGACCGGGGCGATATTAGCAGGTTGAAATTCGGTTACCACCCAGTAACCGAAGGCGATGTCAGTCCGGGTCAGCCTCCACCGCCAGGCCATCCGCGACCGGGTGGGCCGCCAGCGCCGCCGGGCCGCGCGCGAGTTCCGACGCCAGCCGGTCACGATCCAGCTCGCCCTCCCAGCGCGCCACAACGAGCGTCGCAACACCATTGCCGACAAGGTTGGTCAGCGCCCGGCATTCGCTCATGAACCGGTCGATGCCGACGATCAGGGCCAGACCGACGATCGGGATCTGCGGCGCGACGGCAAGCGTCGCGGCCAGGGTGATGAAGCCCGCGCCGGTGACGCCGCTGGCGCCCTTGGACGTCAGCATGGCCACCCCGAGGATGGTCGCCAGCTGCAGCCCGGACAGATGGACGTCCATCGCCTGGGCCAGGAACAGCGTCGCCAGGGTCATGTAGATGTTGGTGCCGTCGAGATTGAAGCTGTAGCCCGTCGGGATGACCAGACCGGTCACCGATTTCGACGCGCCCAGCCGCTGCAGCTTCTCCATGATCTGCGGCAGCACGGTTTCCGAGGAACTGGTGCCCAGCACGATCAGCAGCTCTTCGCGGATGTAGGCGATGAAGCGGAAGATCGAGAAGCCGGCCAGGCGCGCGACCAGACCGAGCACCACGACCACGAACAGGATGCTGGTGGCATAGAAGGTCAGGATCAGCAGGCCGAGGTAGCCGAGCGCTTCAACGCCGTACTTGCCGATGGTGAAGGCCATGGCGCCGAACGCGCCCACCGGCGCCGCCCGCACGACGATATGGATGATCGAGAAGAACACCTTGCCGGCGTCTTCCAGGACGCCGGCGACCTTTGTCCCGAACTCGCCGAGCCGCGAACAGGCAAAACCCGTCAGGATGGCGATCACCAGCACCTGCAGCAGCTCGCCCTCGGCAAGGGCGCCGAAGAAGGTCTTCGGGATGAGGTGCAGCAGCCAGGGGACCAGGCCTTCGCTCTCATGCGCCTTCTTGACCCATTCGGCGGCGACCGACGGGTCAAGGCTGGCCGGGTCGATGTGCAGGCCGGCGCCCGGATGCACGAGCAGTCCCACGGCCAGACCGACGATCAGGGCCAGGGTCGAGACCACCTCGAAATAGACCAGCGTCCGCACGCCGACGCGGCCGAACGCCCTGAGGCTGCTCATCCGCGCGATGCCGCCGGCCACGGTGACGAAGATCACCGGCGCGATGACCAGCTTGATCAAGGCGATGAAGGCATCGGACAGCGGCTTGAGCTTCGCGCCGAGCGCGGGCCAGACGGCTCCGACAACGACCCCGAGCGCAATGGCGATCAGGACCTGGACATAGAGCAGCTTCAGATACCGCATGCGCCCCCCGGCAAGCTGGCGACGGGGTTCCGCTTCGGCTCCCCGCACGCTATGACCGGCGCCGCGTGGCCCGGTAGCTCAGCAGGATAGAGCAGCGCTTTCCTAAAGCGAAGGTCGGGGGTTCGAGTCCCTCCCGGGCCGCCAGACAGTCGGGGCGAGTCGTCTCTGTTGAGCCGTTGTGGCGGCATTGTCAGCCCGAATGCACCGGCC
>JBKJII010000297.1:0-6031 GCA_046598505.1 Caulobacter sp.
GCCTGTTGAGCCTGAGCCTGAGCCTGAGCCTGAGCCTGAGCCTGAGCCGGTTCCGGAGCCGCCTGCGCCATCACCGCCACCGCCACCGGCCGACTATTCACCGCCCTGGCCGCCGCAGCGGCCAGCGACCGTTCCGCCGCCCAGGCTGAAAACCCGCCGACCTTTCTCGTTCGGCCGTCTGATCAGGACCCTGTTCGTCTGGGGCCTGCTGATCACCGTTGTGTTCCCGGTCGGACTGACGCTGGTCTACCGGTTCGTGCCGCCGCCCGTGACCATTCTGATGGTCCAGCGGCTGTTCCAGGGCAAAGGGCTCGACTACCGCTGGCGGTCGCTGAAGCACATCTCGCCGGCGCTGGTGCAGGCGGCGATCGCGTCCGAGGACGCCAAGTTCTGCGAGCATCGTGGCTTCGATTTCGAGGCCATCCGCAAGGCCGCCGCCGCAAACGCACGCCGGCCCGGCAAGGTGCGCGGCGGCTCGACGATCAGCCAGCAGACGGCCAAGAACGTCTTCGCCTGGCCGCAGCGGTCCTACATCCGCAAGGGTGTCGAGGCCTACTATACGGTGCTGATCGAGACCCTCTGGGGCAAGCGGCGGATCATGGAGGTCTATCTCAATGTCGCCGAGATGGGGGCCGGGACCTACGGCGCCGAGGCTGCGGCGCAGCGTTATTTCGGCGTCAGCGCCGATCAGCTGACCCGGGCCCAGGCGGCGCGGCTGGTGGCCATCCTGCCCAACCCGCTGAAGTACAAGGCGGTCAATCCGGGCCGCTATGTCGCGCGCCGCTCGCGGAAAATCGGCGCGGCCGCCGGCACGGTGCGCAGTGATGGTCTGTCGGCCTGCGTCGGCCATCTGCGCTATCCCACGGCGGCCGAACGGGCCGAGCCGGCGCCGGCCGGGCGACCCGCGACACGGCAGCTCGCGCCTGAGAAGCCGACCGACCCGCTACCGGAGCCGCCCGTCGCCGCTCCGGTCGAGGTCGAACCGGCGCCTGTGCCTGACCCCGCGCCCGCGTCTGAACCCGAGTTCAAGACCACCGACTGATCGCGCTCTCATCCTCAAACGTCGTCATGGCCCGGACAAGCCGGGCTATGACGGACAATGGGGGCGTGAGGTTGATGCGTCATCCCTTGACGGAACCTTCGCCCGCGCTTCGTATGCCGCCACAAATTCCCCTGTGAGGATGCGTCCGATGTTGAAGACGAAACTGCTGGCGGCCGGGGCCGCCCTGGCGCTGGCCGCCGGACTTGGGTCCGCCGCGCCGGTCGCCCTGGCCCAGACGCCCCCTGCCGCGACCGCCGCGCCGACCGCCGCCGAGGCCAAGGCCTTTATCGACAAGGCCGAGGCCGATCTGGCCGCCTTGTCCGCCTATGTGAACCGGGCCTCGTGGGTTCGCGCCACCTACATCACCGAGGATACCCAGTGGCTGGAAGCCAAGGCCGGGGCCGAGGCGACCGAGCTGGCGACGGGGCTGGCGATCCAGGCCGCCCGGTTCGACAAGACCGAGGTCGACCCGGTGACCCGCCGCAAGCTGGAGATCCTCAAGCGGGCGCTGGTCGCTCCGGCGCCGCAGCGGCCCGGCGCGGCTGACGAGATGGCGACCATCGGCTCGCGACTCGACTCGACCTATTCGACCGGCAAGTTCACCTACAAGGGCAAGACCCTGACCCTGAACGACGCCGAGGACATCCTGGCCTCGAGCACCGACCCGGAAGAGCTCAAGGCCATCTGGGAGGGCTGGCACTCGATCTCGCCGGGGATGGTCCCCGACTACGCACGACTGGTGGCCCTGTCCAACGAGGGCTCGGTGGCGCTCGGCTACAAGGACACCGGCGCGCTGTGGCGCTCGGGTTACGACATGGATCCGGACGCCTTCGCGGCGGAGACGGACCGGCTGTGGAAACAGATCGAGCCGTTCTACAAGAACCTGCACTGCTATGTGCGCGCCCGACTCAACGAGCGCTACGGCGACGCGGTGCAGCCGCGCAAGGGACCAATCCGCGCTGACCTGCTGGGCAATATGTGGGCCCAGCAGTGGGGCAACATCTATCCGATCGTCGCGCCCAAGAGCACGACGCCGTCCTACAGTCTCGACACCCTGCTGGTGGACGCCGCCTACGACCCGGTGAAAATGGTCAAGACCGGCGAGGCCTTCTACGTCTCGATGGGCCTGGCGCCTCTGCCGGACACCTTCTGGACCCGCTCGCAGATCACCCGTCCGCGGGACCGTGAGGTCGTCTGCCATGCCTCGGCCTGGGACCTGGACGACGCCGACGACATCCGCATCAAGATGTGCACCAAGGTCAACGGCGAGGACTTCTATACGGTTCACCATGAGCTGGGGCACAACTTCTACCAGCGCGCCTACAAGGGGCAGCCCTACATCTTCAAGGGCGGCGCCAACGACGGCTTCCATGAGGCTATCGGCGACTTCATCGGCCTGTCGGCCCTGACTCCGACCTACCTGCAGCAGACCGGCCTGCTCAAGGCGGCGCCCGGGCCCGAAGGAGACATCCCCTTCCTGCTCAAGATGGCGCTCGACAAGATCGCCTTCATGCCGTTCGGCCTGATGGTCGACCGCTGGCGGTGGGAAGTGTTCGACGGTGAGCTGACGCCGGCGACCTACAACAGCGGCTGGTGGAAGCTGCGCACCCAGTACCAGGGCATCACGCCGCCGGGACCGCGTCCGGACGGGGCTTTCGATCCGGGGGCGAAATATCACGTGCCGGGCAATGTGCCGTACACGCGCTACTTCCTGGCGCATGTGTACCAGTTCCAGTTCCACCGCGCGGCCTGCCAGCAGATGGGCTGGAAGGGTCCGCTGCATCGCTGCTCGATCTACGGCGACAAGGCGGTGGGGGCCAAGTTCAACGCCATGATGGAAATGGGCGCCTCGCGGCCCTGGCCGGAGGCCATGCAGGCCTTCACCGGCGAGACCCGCGGCGACGCGACCGGCGTGACCGACTACTTCAAGCCCCTGAACATCTGGCTGACCAAGCAGAACAGGAAAGAAAAGTGCGGCTGGTAAGCTGATCCTCCCCGTCGGGGGAGGTGGAGCGCCGCAAGGCGAGACGGAGGGGGTCCGCTCAGGTTTCGGGTGACCCCCTCAGTCCGCTTCGCGGACAGCTCCCCCGAAGGGGAGCCGGCGGAACATTTCCATGCGGCGCGGGCGGCGTCGATACCGGCCACCCGTCCATCGTGGTTTCCGGACTTTGACCTTGTCTGGTGGCCCAAGCGTTTACCGCGTCGTGGCCATGCTGATGTGTTGTTCGCAACTCTGTCGGGGCAGGGACATGAAGAAGCCGTCGTCCATTCCGGGCCTTATCCTCCGCGCGCTGAACGCGATGCGTCGCGAGGACGGCGCCGTCGCCATCCAGTTCGCGGTCGCGCTGGTTCCGATGATGGTGATGATCTTCGGCGCCGTCGATGTCAGCCGCGCGTCGGGCGAAAAGATGCGGCTGCAGGATGCACTCGACGCGGCGACCCTGGCCGCCGCCCGCTCCACCGCCGTCACGGACGCGGACCTGAAGATTGTCGCGGACAAGGTGCTGATCGCCGATCTCGCCGCGAGCAAGGCTGTGCTGGGCGCGTCCAGTTTCCATCTCGAAGGCACGAAGATCATCGCCACCGCCCAGGCGACCATGAGCACCAGCGTTTCCGGCCTGTGGATGGATGGCGACATGACCATCGGCGCCCAGTCGGAGGTCACCCGGTCGTCGAACAACATCGAGGTGGCGCTTGCGCTCGATGTCACCGGCTCGATGGCCGGGACCAAGATCACCGACCTGAAGTCAGCGGCCAAGGATCTGGTCGACCTCGTCGTCCAGGACCAGCAGACGCCCTACTATACCAAGCTCGCCATCGTGCCCTATTCGGCGGCCGTCAACGTGGGCGGCTACGCGGCCAGCGTGCGGGGGACCTACAGCGCGGGCACCTGCACGACGCCGGGCTGCGCCAGCTACAAGTTCACCAACGCGTCGGGCTCGCTGAAGACCTTCGCCATCAGCACTTGCGTGAGCGAGCGCACCGGGAGCAACGCCTTCAACGATGTCGCGCCGTCGACCACCTTGCTGGGGCGCAACTACCCCGCCAGCGGCAACCCCTGCCTGACCAGCACCATAACGCCGTTGTCGACAGACCGGGCGGCGCTCAAAAGCAGCATCGACGGCCTGTCCGCCGCCGGCTCCACGGCCGGTCACATTGGCCTCGCCTGGGGCTGGTACATGGTCTCGCCGAACTTCGCGTCGCTCTGGCCGACCGAGAGCCGCCCGGCGGCCTACGGAGCCGACAAGCTGCTGAAGGTCGTGGTGCTGATGACCGACGGGGCGTTCAACACGACCTATTGCAAGGGCGTGATCAGCCAGGACTCGGGCTCCGGCAGCGGCTCGTCTTCCGACCATATCAACTGCAATGCGCCGAATGGCGACGCCTTCAGCCAGGCGCAGGCGCTCTGCGCCAACATGAAAGCGCAGGGGGTGATCATCTACACCGTGGGTTTCGACGTCGGCAGCGATGTGGCGGCCCAGAACATCGTGCAGGCCTGCGCGACCGACGCGGACCACGTCTACATGCCTTCGACCGGCGCCAGCCTGAAGGCGGCGTTCCACGCCATCGGCGAGGACATCTCGAGGCTGCGGATATCCAGATAGCCGCTGTTGATCGTAACGCCTGATTCACCAAGCCCGTTGGCGGTTTTCTTACCCTCGTCGGCGATGATGTCCGTTGGACAAGGGTGACAATCGATGATCCGCGCCTTCAAACGGCCCGTCGCAGGGCTTCTCGCGCCCCTCGCGCGCTTTCTCCGGAGCTTCCGGAACGAGAGCGGCGCCGTGGCGATCTGGTTCGCCGTGATGGCGCTGCCGATGGCGGTGCTCGGCTTCGGGCTGATCGACGTGAACCGCGCCAGCGTGGAAAAGCGCCAGCTGCAGGACGCCCTCGACGCTGCGACGCTGCTGGCCGCCCGTTCGACCGCCACCACCGACTCCGGCATGCAGGCCATCGGCGCTCCCGCCCTCGCGGCGCAGCTCACCGGGGTGAGCGAAGCGACGATTCAGAGCTCCAGCTTCAAGATCGTCGGCACCACTGTCGTCGGCAAAGCGACGGCGTCGGTCGTTCCGGTGATCGCCAACCTCTGGCTCCAGGGCAACATGACCATCGGCGCGGACGCGGAGGTCGCGCGCTCGTCGAACAATCTGGAAGTGTCGATCGTGCTCGACATCACCGGCTCGATGGCCGGTACGAAGCTCACCGACCTGAAGGCGGCGGCCAAGGACCTGATCGATCTGGTCGTGTCGGACACCCAGACGCCCTACTATTCCAAGGCGGCGCTGGTGCCGTTCTCGCTGGGCGTGAACGCCGGCGGCTACGCGGCCAGCGCTCGAGGTCCCGTGACGGGCACGACGGCGATCACGGCCGCCGCTTGGTCGACAGGCACGGCAAAGACTATTTCCGCTGTGACCAAGGCCAATCCCGTCGGGATCACGTCGAACAGTCACGGTTTCAACAATGGAGACGTCGTCTGGATCACGGGCGTAGTGGGTATGACCGAACTGAACGACAGGGCCTTTGTGGTAGGGGCTGCGGCGACCAACACCTTCCAGTTGCAGGGCGTAAACGGCACATCCTACAGCAAATACAAATCGGGCGGGACCATCCGCAAGTGTCAGATCTCAGATTGTTCGATTGTCATCACGGCGGCCGGCCACGGCCTCAACAATGGGGATTCGGTCTATATCTCGGGCGTTCTGGGCCTCACGGAGATCAACAACCTAGCCTTTACGGTGGCCAACAAGACTACCAACACATTTTCTCTGGCCGGTGTCACTGGCGCCAACTACAGCCTCTACCTTTCCGGCGGCACGGCCTATTGCCTCGTTCTGGGCTGCCAGTACTACAGCTTTACCGCCGCCGACGGCGCATCCAAGAGGTTCTCTATCAGCGCCTGCGTGTCAGAACGCACCGGGACCAACGCCTATACCGACGTCGCGCCCAGCACGAGCCCGGTGGGCCGGCTCTATCTGGCGAACATCAACA
>JBKJII010000339.1:0-9892 GCA_046598505.1 Caulobacter sp.
GACCGCCACGCCGGCTGCGGGCGCTGGTCACCGGCCGTCCCTGAGCGTCATGGCGCGCTTGTAGAGATCGCGCCTGTTGAGCCCGAGCGCCTTGGCCACCTCCGACGCCGCCTCGCCCGGCGGCAGTCGGGTCAGGGCGTCGGCCAGAGCGGTGTCGGCGTCTGCGGCGGTCGAGACCTGTTCCGCACCGGGGCCGACCAGCACGACGATTTCCCCCTTGGGCGACTCCAGCTTCGGATCGGCGGCCAGCCCCGACAGCGTCCCGCGCACGGCGGTCTCGAACAGCTTGGTCAGCTCGCGCGCGACGGCAGCCTCGCGGTCGCCGAAGACGGCGGCCATGTCGGTCAGGCTGGCGCGCAGGCGGGGCCCGCTCTCGTAGAAGATCAGGGTCGCCCGCACCGGCGCAAACTCGGAGAAGAAGGTGCGACGGGCGCTGCTCCTGGGCGGGGCGAAACCCGCGAACAGGAACCGGTCCGTCGGCAGGCCCGCGATTGTCAGCGCCGCCAGCGCCGCCGAGGACCCCGGAATCGGAAACACGCGATGGCCGGCGGCGATCACCTCCCTGACCAGCCGGAAGCCGGGATCGGAAACCAGCGGCGTGCCGGCGTCCGAGACCTGGGCGACGCTCTGGCCCGCCTCGAGGGCCGCCATGATCTTCGGCCTCGCCCGATCGGCGGCATGCTCGTCGTAGCGCAGCATGGTCTTGGACAGGCCATAGGCGGCCAGCAGCTTGCCGGTTACCCGGGTGTCCTCGGCCAGCAGCAGATCGCAGCCCGCCAGCACGTCCAGCGCCCGCAGCGTGATGTCGCGCAGGTTGCCGATCGGGGTCGCGACCACATAGAGGCCGGGCTCAAGCGGACCCTCTGACAGCGGCGGTGGCGGCGGATGGCGGGACAAGGCGGACTCCGGTCTGAGCGCGAGAGCGCCTTGCCCGGCCGCCTCAGTCAAGGGATAGAAGATCAGAACCGGGAGTCGCGCCGTGAAGAAGCTCATTGTCTGGCTTGTCGCCGCCGCCGTCGCGCTGGTGCTTGCGTTCGGCCTCTACTGGCAATTCGAACTCCGGGGACGGCCCAAAACCATCACGAAGAACCAGGCCGAGATCGCGAAAATCCTCGATCAGGCCGGTTGGGTCTCGCCCGGGCTCACCGGCCCTCGCCTCTACATGATCAGCTTCAGAACCTGCCCCAACTGTATCCGCGCCAAGGCTGAGCTGCTTCCCGACCTGCAGAAGGCAGGGGTCGATACGCGGGTGATCGCGTTCGCCCGCGCCGACCGCAATGGCCTGGCGCAGTCCACCCCGGCCGAGCGGGCCACCGTCGCCGAGCTGTGGATCAACCGTAGCTGGGCCCTGATGCAGCACTGGGACGAGGCGCCCGTCGACGCCTGGGCCGCCGACGGCATCCCCCCGGCAGACGGCGACATGGCCCGTATGGCGGTCGTCGAGGCCGGCCGCAGCATGGTCGAACGACTGGAGCCGCTGCTCAAGGCCAACGGCGTCTCGTTTGGCACGCCGCTGCTGATCTGGTGGTCCAGCGACGGCGTCATGCACGGCTGTTCCTGCAGCAACCCCGCCAGCTACCGCTTTGTCCGACGGGACCTCGGGGCGAAGTAGCGCCTGGAGCGCGTTCCGATAAGTGGGAACCGGTTATCGGATCGAACGCGCGATCAGATAGAAGCTAGAGCGGCGCGAACTTCGCTGTGAAGTGACGCATCGCCCTGGGCTGCCAGGTGATGCGCATGCCCCTCAGGCTGTCCTTGCGGGCGGCGATCTCCTCGAACACCTCGACGATGTAGTCGGCGTGGCTCTGGGTGTAGACGCGGCGCGGGAAGGCCATCCGGACCAGGTCCATCGGCGCCGGGGACTCCGAGCCGTCTGGCTTGAGGCCGAACATCACCGTGCCGATCTCGCAGGAGCGGATGCCGCCCTCAACATACATCGCCACCGCCAGCGACTGGCCGGGGTACTCGGCGGGCGGGATATGCGACAGCATGCTGCGGGCGTCGATGAACACCGCGTGGCCGCCGGTCGGGCGCACGGTCGGCACCCCCAGCGCCTCCAGCCGCTCGCCGATATAGGCCATGCTGCGCAGGCGGTAGCGCAGGTAGTCCTCGTCGATGATCTCGACCAGGCCCTGGGCGATGGCGTCCAGGTCCCGGCCGGCCAGGCCGCCATAGGTCGGGAAGCCTTCGGTCAGGATCAGCCGGTTGCGCGCGGCCTGGGCCAGCTCGTCGTCGTTCAGCGCCAGCCAGCCGCCGATGTTGGCGAAGGCGTCCTTCTTGGCCGACATGGTCATCCCGTCGGCCATGGCGAACATGTCGCCGACGATCTCCTTGACCGAACGGCCTTCCTGCCCGGCCTCGCGGGTCTTGATGAAGAAGGCGTTCTCGGCGAAGCGGCAGCCGTCGATGATGAAGGGCTTCTTGTGGGCATGGGCAATGCGCGCCACGGCCCGGATATTGGCCAGGCTGACCGGCTGGCCGCCGCCGGCGTTGTTGGTCACCGTCAGCATGACGCAGGGCACGGCGTCGCCATGCTCGGCCAGGAAGGCCTGCAGCCGCTCCAGGTCCATGTTGCCCTTGAACGGATGCTCGCTGCGCGGATCCAGACCTTCGGCGATGACCAGGTCGTGGCCTTCGGCGCCGGTCGATTCGATGTTGCCGCGGGTGGTGTCGAAGTGGGTGTTCGACGGGATCATCTTCCCGACCCCGCCGAGGATCGAGAACAGGATCGCCTCGGCCGCCCGGCCCTGATGGGTCGGGATGACATGCTTGAACGGCATGAGATTCTTCACCGCCGCCTCGAAGCGGAAGAAGGACGGGCTGCCCGCATAGCTCTCGTCGCCAGACATCAGGGCCGCCTGCTGTCTGGCGCTCATGGCCGAGGTGCCGCTGTCGGTCAGCAGGTCGATCAGCACGTCCTCGGAATGCAGGGCGAACAGGTTGTAGTCGGCCGCCGCGATCAGGTTCAGCCGCTCTTCCCGCGTGGTCATGCGGATGGGTTCGACCGCCTTGATGCGGAAGGGTTCAATGATGGTGCGCATGGCGTGCTCGATGCTCGTTGATGCGCAGGCCCCATTGTGGAGACGAGGGGGTCGCGCTAACCGGTTTGGCGATGCCTTTATCCGTCCGCGCCGCCTATCGCGAGCGACTTTCCCGGGGCGATATCAAGCCCGACGCGGCGCAGGAACAGGCGCTGGGCGCCCTGTCGCGCCTCGAGGGCGACCTCAACGCCCTGTCCGAGCCGGGTTTCTCCTCGCTGTTCCGCAAGCCGAAAGGCGCGCGCGGGCTCTACCTCTGGGGACCGGTGGGGCGGGGCAAGTCCATGCTGATGGACCTGTTTTTCGACTCCGCGCCGGTGGTGAAGAAGCGCCGCGTCCACTTCCACGCCTTCATGGCCGAGGTGCATGCCGACATCGACGCCTGGCGCCGCGGCGATCCCGCCGCCCGCAAGGCCCGGTTCGGCCAGGCGGGGCCTGCCCTCGGGTTGGCCTTCGGCCAAGCCCGGGGGGGTGATGATCCGATCGCCCCGACCGCCGAGCTGATCGCCGAAAACGCCCGGCTGCTCTGTTTCGACGAATTCCAGGTCACCGACATCGCCGATGCGATGATCCTCGGCCGGCTGTTCGAGGCGCTGTTCGCCCAGGGCGTGACCCTGGTGGCGACCTCGAACCGGCCGCCGGACGACCTCTACAAGGACGGTCTCAACCGCCAGCTCTTCCTGCCGTTCATCGGCATGTTGAAGGACCGGCTGGAGGTCGTCGCCGTGCGTGGACCGGTGGACTTCCGGCTCGACCGGCTGCGCGGCGCCCGCACCTGGCTGGCGCCCGACGACCCGGACAACAGCCGCGAATTTGACCGTCTCTGGGACGACATGCTGGACGGCGCGCCCGAGACCGGGGCGACGCTGGAGGTGCTGGGCCGCAAGCTGCACCTGCCCCGCGCCAGCGGCGGCCTGCTGCGCGCCGGCTTCGCCAGTCTCTGCGAACATGCGCTGGGACCGCAGGACTATCTGGCCGTCGCCGACCGCTTCCACACCGTGTTCCTCGAAGACGTGCCGAAACTGACGCCCGCCCGGCGCGATGCGGCCAAGCGGTTCAACACCCTGATCGACGCCCTCTACGAAGCCCAGGCCAAGCTGGTCGCCCTGGCCGTCGTCGAGCCGACCGCGCTCTACCCGGAAGGGGACGGGTCATTCGAGTTCGAGCGCACCGTCTCCCGCCTGCAGGAAATGCGTTCGGCCGACTGGCTGGAACGCGTGCGGGACGAGGGCTGAAAAACCCCTGCTCGCGTTGACACCCGGGGCCTGCGGCGTAAATAGCCCTGCAGCCTCGCAACCGTCGGGAACCAAATGACCGAAGCCTCGCCGGGGGTCCGCGACCGACCCCTTTCGCCACACCTTGGGGTGTGGCGCTGGCATGTGACCATGCTGGGCTCCATCCTTCACCGCGCCTGCCTCATGGGCCTCTATGCCGGCGCGCTGCTGCTGGTCGGCTGGGCCGTGGCGCTGGCCTCCGGGTCCGAAGTCTACAGCGGCTTTATCGGCGTGATGGGGTCGCTGCCCGGCAAGCTGGTGCTGTTCGGCCTGACCTTCGCCCTGTTCTTTCTGGTCGCCAGCAATCTGCGTCACCTGATGTGGGACACCGGCCGCGGCTTCGCGCCGAAGACGGCCGACATGATCACCATCGCCGGCATCGCCTTCGCCCTGGTGGCCACCGCGGTGGTCTGGGTCATCGCCGGCCAGACGGGAGGCCTGTCATGACGGCCCCCAACGCCGGCTTCCGCACGCCGCTGTCGCGCGCCCGGGGCCTCGGCTCGGCCAAACACGGCGTCGGCCACTTCATCGCCGACCGCGTCTCGGGCCTGGCGCTCATTCCGCTGTCGATCTGGGCGGCCTTCGCGGGCCTCAAGATCGCCGCCGGCGGCTACGCCATGGCCGTCGAATGGCTGGGCCATCCGCTGAACGCCGTCCTGTCCGGCCTGTTCGTGGTGGTCGGCTTCCTGCATCTGCGCCTCGCGATGCAGGTGGTGATCGAGGACTACATCACCGGTTTCGTGGCCAAGTTCGCCGCGCTGATCGCCAACTATTCCGTCTGCGTACTCGGCGCCGCTCTGGGGGTCTTCGCCATCCTCAAGGTGGCCCTCCTCGGAGCCATCTGATGCCGGCCTATGATTTCATCGACCACCGCTTCGACGTCGTTGTGGTGGGGGCCGGGGGATCGGGCCTTCGCGCCGCGCTCGGTTGCGCCCAGGCCGGGCTGAAAACCGCCTGCGTGACCAAGGTCTTTCCGACCCGGTCGCACACCGTGGCCGCCCAGGGCGGCATCTCGGCCTCGCTCGGCAACATGGGCGAGGATGACTGGCGCTGGCACATGTACGACACCGTCAAGGGGTCGGACTGGCTGGGCGACCAGGACGCCATCGAATACCTGACCCGCAATGCGCCGGCCGCCGTCTACGAGCTCGAGCACTGGGGCGTGCCCTTCTCGCGGACCCCGGAAGGCAAGATCTACCAGCGCGCCTTCGGCGGTATGACCCGCAACTACGGCGAGGCTCCGATCCAGCGCACCTGCGCCGCCGCCGACCGCACCGGCCACGCCATGCTGCACACCATGTACGGCCAGGCGCTGAGCAAGGAGGTCGAGTTCTTCATCGAGTATTTCGCGCTCGACCTGATCATGGACGAGGGCGTCTGCCGTGGCGTGACGGCGTGGAAGCTCGACGACGGCACGATGCATCGCTTCCAGGCGCAGAAGGTCGTGCTGGCGACGGGCGGCTACGGCCGCGCCTTCCTGTCGGCCACCAGCGCCCACACCTGTACCGGTGACGGCGGCGGCATGGCCCTGCGCGCCGGCCTGCCGCTGCAGGACATGGAATTCGTGCAGTTCCACCCGACCGGCATCTTCCCGGCCGGCTGCCTGATCACCGAAGGCGCCCGCGGCGAGGGCGGCTACCTGACCAACTCCGAGGGCGAGCGGTTCATGGAGCGCTACGCGCCGTCCGTGAAGGACCTCGCGCCGCGCGACATGGTCAGCCGGGCCATGACCATCGAGATCCGCGAAGGCCGGGGCGTGGGCCCGAACAAGGACCACATCTTCCTGCACCTCGATCACCTCGACCCCAAGGTGCTGCACGAGCGGCTGCCGGGGATTTCCGAGACGGCCAAGGTGTTCGCCGGCGTCGACGTGACCAAGGCGCCAATCCCCGTCCTGCCGACGGTCCACTACAATATGGGCGGCCTGCAGACCAACTATCACGGCGAGGTCGTGACCAAGAAAGGCAAGAACGCCGACGAGATCGTGCCTGGCCTGATGGCTGTGGGCGAAGCGGCCTGCGTGTCGGTGCACGGGGCCAACCGCCTCGGTTCCAACAGCCTGATCGACCTGGTGGTGTTCGGCCGGGCCGTCGGCCTGCGCTGTGCCGAGCAGCTGACGCCCGGCACGACCCAGCCCGAGTTGAAGCCGGCGATGACCGACGGCCACCTCGCCCGGTTCGACCGCTTCCGCCACGCCTCGGGCCCGCGCCCGACCGCCGACCTGCGCCTCGAGATGCAACGGGCCATGCAGGAAGACGCCGCCGTGTTCCGCACCGGCGAGTCGCTGAAGAGCGGCGTCGAGCGGGTCAACGCCGTGGTCGCCGCCCGCAAGGACATCGGCGTCAGCGATCGCGGCCTGGTCTGGAACAGCGACCTGATGGAGACCCTGGAGTTCGACAACCTGGTCGTCCAGGCCGCCGTCACCGTCGCCGGCGCCCTGAACCGCACCGAGAGCCGCGGCGCCCACGCCCGCGAGGACTTCCCAAACCGCGATGACGAGACCTGGATGAAGCACACGCTCGCCTGGTTCGACGACAAGAGCGGCAAGGTGAAGATCGATTACCGGCCGGTGCACAGCTACACGATGTCCAACGACATCGCCTATATCCCGCCCAAAGCGCGGGTCTATTAGGCTCACATAGGACAGCACCCATCACTGTCATCCCGGCCGGAGCGCGAAGCGCGCAGAGCTGGGACCCAGATTCGGCTGAGATCATATCTGGGTCCCGGATCGGCCTGACGGCCGTCCGGGATGACAGCTGGGGCTGGGCCGCGACAGGCCGCCAATTCCTCTTCCGCTGGCCTGATCCTCCACTGGCCCTGCACATCGGCCTGCGAGCCTGCCGCTTCGACGACGGGGGCTTCGGATCGCGGGGTCTTGCGCCGGCTGTGATTGTATGTGAACAATCACTCACAATCTGGACGGAGACGTTTCCATGAGTGACGACACCAACGCCCGGCCCTTCGCCGGGACGCCACACAGGCCAACGCGCATGCGATCGGCCGACTGGGGCGGCAAGGCCCTGCTGGTCTGCGCCCTGGCGCTGCTGATGACCATTCCGGGCATGTTCGTCTGGGCCCTGATCGGTGACCGCACCCACCGCGCCGACGGCGCGACCGCCGAGGTTTCGCGGCTGCAGGGCGGCGCCCAGCAGGTGTTGGGCCCGCTGCTGATCGCGCCCTACAGCATCGCCCCGGCGATCAAGGGCGGCGACGCGGCCACCGGCTGGTACGTCGTTTCCGCCGATACGGGGACGGCCAATGTCGCCGTCGACACCGACACCAAGCATCGCGGCATCTTCGACGTGCCGGTCTACACGGCGACCGCCGACATCACCGCGACCTTCAGCAAACCGCCGGCCGCGCCCAACCTGCCGGCGCGAGCCGTGGTCGACTGGTCGGCCGCGCGCATCGTGCTCGGCTTCTCTGACCTGCGCGGCGGCAAGCTCGACCCGACGGCGACCATCGAGACGCCGGCCGGCCGCAAGACCGTCAGCTTCGCGCCGGCCTCTGAAATCAGCCTCGGCGCGCCGACCAGCGGCGAGGGCGAAACCGACCGCCGGCGCGGCAGCGAACCGGCCGTCGAAGGCCGCTTTGGTCTGGTTTCAACGCCTGCGGCCCCGCTGCTCGAAGGCGGCGTGCTGACCACCCGGCTGAAGTTCTCCGGCGCCCAGCGCATCGCCGTCATGCCGTTCGCCAAATCGACCGAAATCGCCGTGGCCGGCGACTGGGGCTCGCCCAGCTTCAACGGCGGCTTCCTGCCCACCGGCAGCACCGTCTCCGGCGGCAAGTTCACCGCCCACTGGTCGGTGCCCTTCATGGCCCGCGGTCTGGCGGCGGAAGGGACCTCGGAGGCCCTGTCTCTGTCCGACCTCGGCACGCGGGATCTCGGCGTGACCTTCCTGCGCACCAACGACCCGTACCAGAACGTCACCCGCGCCCTGAAGTACGCGGTGATGTTCATCGGCCTGGTGTTCCTGACCTTCTTCGTCTTCGAGGCCCTGTCCGGCAGTCGGCTCCACCCGGCCCAGTACGTGCTGATCGGCCTGGCGCAGATGGTCTTCTACCTGCTGCTGCTGAGCCTCTCGGAGTACATCGGCTTCGACCTGGGCTTCGCCGTGGCGGCCGTGGCGACGGTCCTGCTGATCGGCCTCTATGCGGGGACCGCGTTCAAGGCGATCCGCTACCGGGTCCAGGCGCTGGTCATTTTCAGCACCGTCTACGGGCTGATCTACCTGCTGATGCGGCTCGAGGACTTCGCGCTGCTGGCCGGTTCGATCGCCGCCTTCGTGGGTCTGACCGCCGCCATGTGGCTGACCCGGAACATCGAATGGTACGGCGGACGGGTCGATCAGACGCCGACCGAACCCACATAACGCCAACAAGGGCCGGTGCGGGCGTCTGTCCTGCGTGGACAGGCGCCCCGCCGCGCCTTAGATGAAACCAACTCGTCCATCGAAGTGTGAAGCAGCGGCATGGTTCAACTCGCGCTCCCCAAGAACTCCCGGGTCGGCAAGGGCCGCCACTACCCCGCGCCGACCGGCGCCGGGCGGGTCAGGACGTTCCGCATCTATCGCTACGATCCGGAGGGGTCGGAGAACCCGCGCTGGGACACCTACGACGTCGACGTCGACGCCTGCGGTCCGATGCTGCTGGACGTGCTGATCCACATCAAGAACACCGTCGATCCGACCCTGACCTTCCGCCGGTCCTGCCGCGAAGGCGTCTGCGGCTCCTGCGCGATGAACATCGGCGGCCGCAACACCCTGGCCTGCACCCACGGCTGGGAAGACACCCCGGGCAAGGAGATCCAGATCTCGCCGCTGCCGTCGCAGCCGGTGGTCAAGGACCTGGTCCCCGACCTGACCCTGTTCTACGCCCAGTACGCCTCGATCGAGCCCTGGCTGCACACCAAGACGCCGCAGCCGCAGACCGAGTGGAAGCAGTCGGTCGAAGACCGCGCCAAGCTGGACGGCCTCTACGAGTGCATCCTCTGCGCCTGCTGCTCGACCTCCTGCCCCAGCTACTGGTGGAACCAGACGGAATACCTCGGCCCGGCAGCGCTGCTGCAGTCCTACCGCTGGATCGCCGACAGCCGCGACGACGCGACAGACAAACGCCTCGACGACCTCGAGGACCCGTTCAAACTCTACCGCTGCCACACCATCATGAACTGCGCCCAGGTCTGCCCCAAGGGGCTGAACCCGGCCGAGGCGATTGCGAAAACCAAGAAGCTGATGGTGGCTCCGGGGCGGAAGAAGACGGAAGCGGCCTGATCCGCGAAGCGGGTTCATCACAACGGGCACAACGATCCACGACGTACACGACGGGTCCTGCGCCTCTGCCGTCGTGCCCGTTGTGCCTCCGTAGTGTTCGCCGTGATGAACCTCGAATGCCAATCGCTTGCCGCTTTCGCGGCGAAGAATGGACCGCTATAGGCGCGACATGGCGAAGATCACCTACATCGAACACGACGGCCGCGAGCACGTCGTTGAGGTCAAGAACGGCCTCTCCGTCATGGAGGGGGCCATCCGCAACAACGTCCCCGGTATCGACGCCGACTGCGGCGGGGCCTGCGCC
>JBKJII010000381.1:0-4749 GCA_046598505.1 Caulobacter sp.
GCCGACGCCGCCGACGGCAGGGTGCATTTCACCCCGGCCAACCTGCTGACCAACCTGCACCGCAGCCTTGAAGGCGAGCAGACCACGCGTTCCCTGCGCGCCCTGTTCCCGGATCCGGCCCGCTTCTGCGTCCACGACCCGCTGCCCGCCGCACCGCATTTTGCCGACGAGGGTGCGGCCAACCATGTCCGGCTTTGCGCCGACCATGGCGAGCCGGGGGTCAACCTGTTCGTTTACGGCCGGGAGGCCTGGGAGACCTGGCAGGGCCGGTTCCCCGCTCGCCAGACCCTGCAGGCCTTTGAAGCCGTGGCCCGCCGTCACGGCGCAGGCGGGGCGGTGTTCGCCCGCCAGGCCCGCGTGGCGATCGAGGCCGGGGTGTTCCACAACGACGTGGTCTGCGTCGGCGCCAGGACCTGCCTGTTCTTCCATGAGGCGGCTTTCGAGGACGGAGCGAGGGTTCAGGCCGACATCCGCGCCGCCGCCGGAGGGTTCGAGCCTCAGTTCGTCGAGGTCGCTTCGGCAGACCTGCCGCTGGGCGACGCGATCCGGTCCTACCTGTTCAACTCCATGCTCGTGGCATTGCCCGGTGAGGACCGTCTGACTCTGATCGCGCCGATGGAGACGGCCGAGACGCCGCGCGCCCGCGAAGCCGTCGACCGGGCCATCGCCTCGAACGGCCCGATCGGCGCGGTGCGCTACGTCGATGTGCGCCAGAGCATGCGCAACGGCGGCGGCCCGGCCTGTCTGCGCCTAAGGGTGGTTCTGACTGACGCCGAGATGGCGGCGACCAATCCGGCCCAGCGGTTCGACGCGACGTTGCACGACCGTCTGAACGCCTGGGCCAACAGCCACTACCGCGACCGCCTGCGGCCCGCTGATCTGGCTGACCCACACTTGCTCGTCGAAAGCCGGCGGGCGCTGGACGAGCTGACCGGGATTCTGGATCTGGGAAGCGGGTTCTATCCGTTCCAGCAACGATAGGGATAGACACCTGCGGGTGTCTGTCCCTTCAGCGGCTAGCCGCCCCTCAACCGCATCAGCGCCGCCGGAAATCGCCGGGACAACGGGACCTCGAGCCCCCCCAGCGCCACGGTGTAATCCCCTGACCCAGCCGGAGTGAGCCCCGTTACCCGGGCGGCGCTGACCAGCCACGACCGATGGGTGCGGACGAAGCCGAACGGCGCGAGCTGGCCTTCGACAGCCGCCAGCGACGCGCGCATCAGCGGCTTGCGACCGTCCGCCAGATGCACCTCGACATAATTGCCTGCCGAAGCCACGGCGAGGATGTCGGTGATCGGCGCGCGGATGACCTTGGCGCCGTCGCGGATGTCGAATGTGGCCGGCTGGTCGGGGGCCGTGGCTGAGGATTGCAGGGTCAGCCGCCGCGCCACCCAGAAGGCGCAAACCGTCAGGGCGTAGCTGAGGATGTCCTTGCGCAGCTCGTAGGGGAACTCCGTCCGCAGGTCTCCGTACTTATAAACGTCGCCTGCGAGCGCATAGGCGCCGTGTCGCAGGAGCAGGAAGCCGGTCACATGCAGCGCCGACCAGGCCAGCGTTGCGGCGGCATGGGTCATCCAGAAGCGCGGACTGCGCCATTCCTCCAACGGCGCGAACCGCTGGGCCAGCCAGGGCAGCCAGAGCAGACAAAAGATGGCCAGGGCGCTGCTGCCCTCCCAGATCCACGGTTCGCGCCAGTCGAGATGGCTCATGTCGTGGCGGATGGTCGCCACGTTCACCAGGGTGACGCCGAAGATGATCGCCGCCGTAGCGCCGCCGCCCCAGGCGAAGGCGCGAAGCTCGGTTCCGCTCGTCCCGGATGACACGCCGTTCGTCACAGCCCCGCCCCGCTCGTCACGCCGACCGCGCCGGACATGGCAGCCCGCTGGCGCAGCGCCGCCGGGACCGGCGAGTGATAGGCGTCATTCCTTTTCGAGCACATACCGTGACCCAGATCTCCGACCGCCGCCCCGACCTCGACTGGATTCGCGTGGGCGCCTTCTTCCTGCTGATCCTCTACCATGTCGGCATGTTCTACGTGCCTTGGGACTTCCATGTGAAGACGCCGCGGCCGGTGGAATGGCTCGAGCCGGTGATGCAGCTGACCAATCCCTGGCGGCTGACCCTGCTGTTCGTGGTGTCCGGCGCGGCGACACGTTTCATGGCCGACAAGATGACCGCCGGCGGACTGGCCGGCGCACGGACATGGCGGCTGCTGCCGCCGTTGATCTTCGCCATGCTGGTGATCGTGCCGCCGCAGAGCTTTTACGAGATTCTCGAGCAGGCCCCGCAGCTGGCCGAGCCGTTCTGGAGCTTCTACGGCAAGTACGTCACCGCCTCGGGACACTGGTGCGACGCCGGCGGCTGTCTGATCACGCCCACCTGGAACCACATGTGGTTCGTGGCTTACCTGCTGGTCTACAGCCTGCTGCTGGCGGGGGCCTGGGCGGTGGCGCGCGAGCCAATGTCCCGTCTGGGAGAGCGTCTGAGCGGCAGCCTCAAGGGCTGGGGCCTGCTGGTCTGGCCGATCATGGTGCTGGCGGTCTTCCGCATCGTTCTGATGCCCCTCTTCGAGGTCACCCATGCCCTGGTCGACGACTGGTACAATCACGCCGTCAGCCTCTCGGCCTTCCTGCTCGGCTTCCTGACCGCCAAGTCGCTGACTCTGCGCGACGAGTTTGTCAGGCTGCGGTGGCCAGCCCTGACCCTGGCGCTCGTGGCATGGGCAGTGTTCGCTGCCTATGCCTGGCAGTACCGCGCCGATGACGCCAACCCGCCCGAGGCCCTGCGGCAGCTCATGAGGGTCGTCTATTCCGTGGATCAGTGGTGCGCGATCGCCGCCATCCTCGGCTTCGGCGCCAGGCATCTGACTCGCGGCGGACCGGTGCTGACCTACCTGACCCTGGGCGTATTCCCGTTCTACATCGTCCACCAGACGGTGATCATCGTTGTCGGGCATCACCTGGCGAAGGCTGGGCTGAACCAGGCCCTGGAGGCGGCGATTCTGATCGCCACGACCTTCGCCGCCTGTTTCCTGACCTACGAGATCGTTCGGCGGATCCCGCTGCTGCGGCCGCTGTTCGGGCTGAAGTTTCGGCTTTCCAACACTCCGTCATCGTCGGACTTGTTCCGACGACCCATGAACACTAAACCGGCCGAATAGGAGCGGCGTCATTCAAACCGATCTCGCCGCCAGGTCGCGCTTGGGTCCTCGCGACAAGCGCGAGGATGACGGGGGAAGGGTGGTTAGGCGGTAGACGCCAGCCGCCCGCCGGCGACCGCATAGGCCTGGGTCCCGGCCGAGAACGCCCGGTCGGCGCCGGTGATGGCGTCGATCGGGATGTCGCCGGCGCCCTCGAGCCGCTCGTAGATCGGCGCAAAATCCTGCAACGTCGCGTCGAGCAGCGCCTGCAACGACGGGATCACGAAATAGACCTGCTGGAAGTCGTCGATCCGGTAGGGGGTCCGCATCACCCGGTCCAGATCGAAGCCGATCCGGTTGGGGGAGGGGTCATCCAGCGCGAACAGGGACTCTGAGCGTGAGGAGACGATGCCCGCGCCATAGATACGCAGACCCTCCGGCGTCTCGAGCAACCCGAACTCGACAGTATACCAGTAGAGCCTCGCCAGATTGTGCAGCTGCCCCCGGCCGGCGGCGCGCAGACCGCCCTCGCCATAAGCCTGCATGTAGTCGGCGAATACCGGGTCGGTCAGCATCGGCACATGGCCGAAGACATCGTGGAAGATGTCCGGCTCCTGCAGGTAGTCCAGCTCGTCGGGCTTGCGGATGAACTGGCCGGCGGGGAAGCGGCGATTGGCAAGGTGTTCGAAAAACACCGCGTCCGGCACCAGGCCCGGCACCGCGACAACGGTCCAGCCGGTCAGCCGGCGCAAGTCGTCATTGATTTTGCGGAAATCAGGAATGCCGCCCCGGTGCAGGTCCAGCGCGTCCAGCCCGTGCAGGAAGGCGTCGCAGGCGTAGTCAGGCAGCAGCGCCGCCTGGCGCTCGTAGAGCGTATCCCAGACAGCGTGCTCGGCCGGGGTATAGGCGTCCCACCCCTGGTCGATGGTCCAGTCCGCCGCTGCGCCCGCCGGAGGACCGCTGGTGAAGCCGTCTGCGCTCATGGGGTGGAGGATACCCTTTCTTCCGGGAATTTCAGACCGATGTTTCGCCATACGAGGAGGTTTGGGGGAATGACCATGCCGCATCCGGCGTCGGGGCGAAAAGATATCCGAGCGCGGCCCTGGTCACCCGCCGGGTCAGGTCGCCGCAATCGGGCGCCGCGTCGCCGGCGACCGAGTCCGTCAGGGCGCGCACGATGATCAGCAGGTCACGGGCGGTCTCGTCCGCGTCGAGGGGGGGGAGGGCGTGCTCGTATCGGTTCAGCACCGTCCGCAGGGCGTCCGCGATCCGCCGGCGAGCGTTGCCGTTGTCAGCCTCCAGCCCGAGATCCCGTTCGGCGATGTCGAGCAGCCGCGCCAGCGCCGGCCGGTCCAACTGGTGGCCGACGGCCAGGGCGATCAGCCGTTCCATGGTCTCGGGCAGGATTTGGCATTCGGTGTCGGCCACCGCCTGTTCGAGCACCCCGGCGAAGGTCTCGGTATCCGCGCGGACCAGGGCCGCCAGGAGCGCCGCCTTGCCCGGGAAGTACTGGTAGAGAGACCCAATGCTGACCCCGGCCGCGTCGGCCACCAGGTTAGTGTTGAACCCTGCCAGGCCGCGGGTCTCCAGAACGCGAGCGGCCGCCTCGA
>JBKJII010000438.1:0-4752 GCA_046598505.1 Caulobacter sp.
CTTCAGCGTTCAGCTCGGAAACTTCTCAAACGTGCGTGTCGGCGGAGCGGTCGACATTCCCCTCGGCGAGCGCGTAGCCGTGCGACTGGCCGGCTACAGCCTGACGCGTGACGGATATACCGAAAACCTGGGCACCGGAAACGACGTGGACGGCCGTGATCAATGGGCCTTGCGCGGTACGGTCACTTTCGATCTGGGCGAGAACACCGATGCTACGCTGATCGTCGGCCGTTACGACGAAGACAGTAGCCGCGCCCGTGAAGGCAAGCGTCTCTGCAAGGCCCATCCGGTCTTGGGTTGCGATCCGCGGCAGTTGGGCTTTGACTCGCCGGACGCCAACACCACGATCCTGCAGACCCTGGCACGGTTCTTCACACCCTTCCCCGTTGGCGGAAACATCTACGCCGGCGCTCCGAACCCGCATGATCTGCGCAAGGTCCAGGCCGACACGGACCCGCGGTATCTGCTCGACCAGGATTTTGTCACCTTCAACCTCGACCACGATTTCGGGCCGGTGAAGCTTTCGACTGTGCTGGGCTATTCCGATGGATCGACGGAACAGAACACCGACTGGGACAATGCCGACCTGCCGTTCCGGTTTACCGCGCCGATCACCTACAACAAGGATCGCGACACGGTGATCACGACCAATCGCCTTCTGACCACCGACAGCTACCATACGAAGGGCACGACAACGACCGGCGAGCTTCGCCTGGCGTCCGACTTCGACGGGTCGTTCAACTTTCTGGTCGGCGTCTTCGGCCTGAAGGGGACCAGCGAGGGTGGCTTCGAAACCTGGCACCCGGCGATCGAGTACTTTCAGCGCGCCCTGGGCCGGCCTGCGGAGACCTGGCATGTGTCAGCGCTGTCGCGGAACGGCAAGAATGAAACCTGGGCGCTCTTCGGAGAGACGTACTTTACCCTGTCGGACACGCTTAGATTGACGCTGGGCGCCCGCTACACGGATGAACAACGCTCCGCCGAGTCACGCTCCCTGGTTCTTTCCGCCCTGCTGCCCTGGACCTATTCGGAATATTCGGGGAACAAGGCGACCTACAAGGCGGCGCTCGACTGGACCCCTGACCTGTCGTTTACGGACACAACCCTCGTCTACGGCTCGGTTTCCACGGGCTACAAGGGCGGCGGTCTCAACAACAGCGGCACCGTCCCTACCTATGGTCCCGAGACAGGCACCGCCTACGAAGTGGGCGCCAAAAACACACTGCTCGGCGGGCGGATGCAGGCCAACTTCGCGGCCTTCTACTACGACTACTCGGGCCTTCAGCTGGGCCAGCGGATCAACGGGGGTGTCGTGACCCGTAACGCCGACGCGACGATCTACGGTCTTGAAGCGGAGTTCGTCTACGCGCCGGACGACCACTGGTTGTTCGACGCCAACCTCTCGACGCTCAACACGGAGATCGGGACCTTCTTCAGCGAGGACGCCGCCAATCCGGCCCAGAGTCTGACGGCGACGACGCCGACGGTGCAGGTGAATCTCGCCGGCAATGAGCTGCCTCATTCGCCTCCGGCCAAGATCAAGATCGGAGCCCAGTACACGACAGGCGCGATCTGGGGAGACTGGACGTCGACCTGGCGTGTTGACGCCGTTTGGCAGGACTCCTACTTCGCCCGCGAATACAACACGCCCACAGATCGCATCGACTCCTGGGGCGTGATCGACCTCCAGGCGCGCTTCAAGAATGAAGCCCAGCAGATGGAGGTGCGCTTTTTCGTCAAGAACGTCACCGATGGTGACAACATCACCAACATCATCATCGAGGACGCGCTGATCGGCCGGTATCGCAATGCGCGTCTTCTCGAGCCACGGACCTTCGGTCTGATCGTTTCGAAGGCCTTCTGATCCATTTAGATCCCCGAGCGAGCTCATGCCTGGCGCCGGGACCCTCTCCAGGGCCCCGGCGTCTTTTCTTCCCCTCAGGGGCGCGAAACAGGTCACCACAGGTCGGGCAACCGTAGAGGATGCCAGACTGGTTCCGGCGGGGCGCCACGGGACACAACATCTAGACCCGGCATTCGCGTCGCGTGAGTCAGCCGGAGAGGCGGAGAAAGCCCGCCTGCTATCATTTTGGGGGACATGCCTTTGCCAACTGATGCAGCCGCAACCGCTGAACTCCAGAGCAGGCCGCTCAAGCCGCCGGTTCTCGTCAAGCTGGCCTACAGTCTGGGCCAGGCGGCCCAGAGCGGAGGGTTCGACGTCGCGATCGGCTTCATCTTCTTCTACTATTCTGCCGTGCTTGGCCTGTCCGGAGCGCTGGTGGGCGCGGCCCTCGCGGTCAGCCTGGCCTCCGATGCCGTGGTTGATCCTGTCGTGGGGTCCTGGTCGGACAATCTGAAATCGCGTTTCGGGCGCCGCCTTCCCTTGATGGTCCTGGCGGCACCGCTGATCACTGTCTGCGTCGGTCTGCTGTTCTCGCCGCCCGCCGGCCTGGGACAACTCGCCCTGTTCGGCTGGTTGGCGGTTATGTCAGTCGCCGCCCGCAGCGCGATCTCGCTGTTCAATGTGCCTTACATCGCGCTGGGCGCCGAGATGGCCACCGATTACGGCGAACGCACGAGCGTGGTCATGTACCGCGCCTTCGCCGGCATCGTTTCCGCAGTGATCATCACCGCTGTCGGCTATTCGGTGTTCTTCGCCCACGGCGCACTGCAGCAGCCGCAGGGCTATCCAGGCTTTGGCTGGTCGGTTGCGGGCTTCCTGCTGGTCTGCATGACCCTCTGTTGTCTTGGCGTCCGCCGCTATGCCGCCGGCCTGCCCCAGCCGGACCAGGTTCCGTCCGCCATGTGGAAGCGGCTCCCCGGCGAGGTGGTGGAGATTTTCGGCAACCGCTCGTTCCGGCTGTTGTTCATCTCCGCCGTGGTGCTGTTCACGGCGCTGGGCCTGAACGCCAGCCTCAACAACCATGCCTTCGTGTTCGTCTGGCGCATGAAGAGCGAGCTGATCCAGTTCATCGGCTACGCCTATCTCGTCGGCATTCTGCTGGGGGTCACCGCTGCCCCGATGATGCAGAAGATCATGGAAAAGAAGAACGTGGTCGTACTCGGTTTCGCGCTGCTGATCGCCAACTGGCTCGTTTTGCAGGGCGCGATGATCGCGGGTCTGTACCTGCCGCTTGGCGACGCGGCGTTGCTGCCGATGCAGATCAACTCGTTCGTCGCGGGCATCGGCACGGGGTTCGTCTCGGTGGCCTATCCCTCGATGATGGCCGATGCCGCGGACGAGCATGAGCATCTGTTCGGGCGTCGTCGCGAGGGGCTCTACTTCGCCGGGCTCGGGTTCGCCAACAAGGCCGCGACAGGCCTCGGGGTCATGGTCGCGGGCGTGGCGCTGGATCTGGTCCACTTCCCCAAGGATGTCGGCCGGACCGTCGGCGCGGTTCTGCCGCACGACATGCAGGTGCGCCTGGTGATGATCTGGGGCCCAATCGCGGCGGTGATCGCCGTCGCCGCCCTGCTGATCTTTGCCTCCTACAATATCACCCGGGCCCGCCACGCCGAGATCGCCGCGGCGCTCGGACGGGGTCACGCCGAAGGATGACCCAGAGGGTAGAATACAGGATATTCAATCGCCCCGCCCGGGCCTGGCGGCGAGCAGTACGTCAGGGAGGATCGCAATGACCTATGACACCCGTGATCAACCCGGTCTGACCGACAGGTCGCTGGACACCGCCGAGGTCGCAACCCTGCGCGCGCATCTGGAGGCCAACAACGGCATCAAGGGCCTGGATATCCTCGCGCCAAGCGATACCGCACATGCCGTCGAACTCTTCAGGCGCGACGGCTTCGTGGTCATCGCTGACGTCCTGAACACCGAGCAGGTCGATATCCTCGCCAGCGGATGCAGCGCGGTGATCTCCGAGATACTCGCGCTGGACCAGGACCGATCCGGCAACCGGGGCTCCCATCGCTATTCCTTCGGCGGATCCAGCCTGACCCGAAGCCAGTTGCATCGTCCCGAATGGCAGATGCTGCTCGACATCCCGGTCGTCACCGACATTGTCACCGCCATCTTTGAATCGACAGACTATTCACTGCGGGCAGCGAGCGGCGACTTCTGCCTGCCCGGTGCGATCGAATACCAGCCGCTCCACTCCGACGTCCGCGACTGGCAGAGCGCCAGGTCGACTCCGTTCAGCGCGTTCCATGATCCGCGTGGCCAACTCACGCTTCGCGATCTGCCATGTCCCTATATTTGTGTGAACTTCCTGCCCCAGGACGTCACCCCGCTCAACGGCCCGACCCGTCAGATCCCCGGCACGCAGCATTCCCGCACGCCGATCCCCAGCCTGGAGGCCGAGCCGGAATGGATGCGCCTGAGCACGGTCTGCCCGGCGCCGGCCGGAGCGATCATGGTGCGGGACGTTCGCGCCTGGCACGGCGGTACGCCGAACATTTCCAGCGCCGTCCGCGCCATTCCCAACCTGGAATTCTATGCGCCCTGGTTCCGTGAGCCGATCGTCCCCGGCATCAGCTATCGTGACGCCAAGCGTCTCTCCGAGCACGCTCAGCGGCTGGTCCGCTACTGTGTGGCGGACTCGAGCGAAACGCTCGTGACCGGCCCGACCCTGCGCGCGCCCTGAACCCGACGTCCGGAAGAGCCTCCATGAAGTACCGCCGACTGGGCCGATCAGCGTTGAAGGTCAGTGAACTGTGCCTCGGCACGATGAACTTCGGCCCGCGCACATCGGAACAGGACAGCTTTGCGATCCTCAACGCAGCGGTCGCCGGCGG
>JBKJII010000184.1:0-7569 GCA_046598505.1 Caulobacter sp.
CGCCCCGATGGTCCGCACCGTGGCGATGTCGCGCATCGGGGATGACAGTTGCAGACGCCGCTCGATCAGCCGCTCGGTCTCGGGCGGCGCCACATAGCCCCCGGCCGTCGGCACGCCCTCGCTCAGGCCCTTGGCCTCGAGCACCAGCGCCGACGATTGGCCGGTCTTCAGATAGCCGTCCCAGGCCGCCTTGCGCTCGTCAGGGACCATCAGACGCCCCTCGCCGGCCGCCAACGCCGGACGCCGGCCCTCGCTCAGGGCCCGCTCCATCCGCCCCTGCGCCACCTGCAGCGACGCATCGATTCGCGCCACCTTCTCCTCGAGCAGCGCATCGGACCGCTTGCTCTCCAGCGCCCCGAGCCGCTCGTCATTGGCGGCCTTGAACGCCTCGAAGGCGGCCATAACCTCATGCATGGCGGCCCGCGCGGCGGGATCCGCCGCCGCGTGTTTGGTCTCTTTCATGGTGTCTCCATAAAAAATCCTTCTCCCAGGGGGAGAAGGAGGGGCCCGCGCCAAAGGCGCGGGAGGTTGAGGGGTTACGGTCCTGGGGAGAGGCTCATCCGGTGAGGGCGTAACCCCTCACCCTCCCGTCGCTGGCGCGCCGGGCCCCTCCCTCTCCCTCCGGGAGAGGTTTCACAGTTTCAATCCGCGCGCCGGGCAGCATCGGGAACGTCACCACCGACACCTCCCACAGCGTCACCTGGGTCAGCACGCGCAGCCGGCCACTCTCGTCGGGCCTGGCCTTCACAGTGCGAAAGCCGATCGACAGGCCGTCCATGGCCCCGGCCCGCACCAGGGCCGCGCACATCCGGCCCTGCGGCGTCGCCTCGATGATCCGTCCACGGACGAACAGACCGCGCCCGTCCTCGACAAGCTCGTCCCAGACCCCGACGGGGTGATCCCCGTCATGCTGGCACAGCATCCGCACGCCCCGGGCCCCGGTCGCCGCCAGCGACTCCGAGAACGCCCCGGCGGCGGTGACGTCGTCATTCAGATCGCGCGTCCAGAACAGTGAGGCGTAGCCGCTGATTTGCGTCATCTTGAACTCCGCTCACCCCGGCGAATGCCGGGGCCCAGATCAAAGGGCGCTATGGCCAGGCGGTAGAAATCGAGTCTTGTCATCTGGGTCCCGGCATTCGCCGGGATGAGCGGTATTGGGGAAAGCCTCACAGCTCCCCCGTTTCCAGCCGCCGCTCGAGCCGCTCCAGCGTCACCCGCGTGGCCGACACCTGCTCCTCGAGCCGGGCCAGCCGTTCGGCGGTCTCGCCCTGCCCGTCGACCCGCCGCTGCAGGTCATCGATCCGCGCCGAAGCCCGCCCGGCCCACATCAGCCCCCCGCCGGCCTGGACAGCCACGGTAATCACCACGGCCAGGGTCACCTGCCGGTCGATGCGGAAGCGTGGGGTCATAAGAACTCCTTTCCTCCCCCTCTTGGGGGAGGATCTCAGTGTTCCAGCCCGGCCAGCCGCCGACGCTCGTCTGCCGTCAGAAAGCTCGCCGTCTCCAGCCGCGTCCACAACGCGTCCCGCTCGGCCGACAATGCCGGCACCGCGTCCAGGTCACAGGCGATCCGCACCCCGGGGAGTTTCGCCTCCAGCCAGCCGGTCAGCGCCCTTGCGGCCCGTTCGGCCAGCGGCACGACGGTGTGTCGCCAGAAGGCCCCGTTGGCCTCGCGAAAGTTGGCGTAACTCAGGTCCCCAGGAATCCCCAGCAGCTGCGGCGGCACGCCGAAGGCCAGCGCGATCTCCCGCGCCGCGGCATGCTTGCCGGCGATGAAGTCCATGTCGGCCGGGCTCAGTGACATCGGCCGCCAGTCCAGCCCACCTTCCAGCAGCAGTGGCCGCCCGGCCGCCGCCGGCCCTGTGCGCGCCTCCAGCTCGGCCTTCAGGCTCTCGAACTGCGCCTCGCTCAGCCGGTCGCCGGCCTCGGGATTGGCATAGACCAGCGCCCCGCTCGGCCGCGCGGCGTTGTCGAGCAGCGCCTTGTTCCAGGCCCCCGACGCATTGTGCACATCGATGGCGAACGCCGCCGCCTCCAGCGGACTGGCGCCGTAATAGTCGTCGGCCGGGTTGAACAGTTTCAGGTGCAGCACCGGCAGCCAGCCGTCGGCGTCGCGTCCGATCCGGACGCTGCGCCCGGCGACGCCGTACTCATAAGCCTGCGGCCAACCCTGCCGCCCGGGCACGACCTTCATCCGGTCGGGCCGCAGCGCATAGAGCTCCCCGGGTCCCTCCCCGGCCGCCTCCAGATAGCCGTTGCCGCTGACCTGCAGTGTGCCGAAAAAGGCTTCCAGCAGGTCCGGCCCGCCCTGTTCGGGGTTGGGATGATCGAGCAGCCGCCGCAGCGGATGATCATCGGCCCGCTTGCCGCCCGCGAACACCACCAGCGGCACGGACGCCGCCGCCTCGGCGATCATCCGCACACAGCGATAGGCCACCGGGTTCTTCGCAAACCCCTCCCGCGCCAGGCTCTCATAGTCCCTGGGCGTCCAGACGGGCCGCCCCGCCGTGGTCACCGCCACCAGCGTCGCCGCGCGCGAATCCTTGGTTTCGGGCGCGGCCGGACGGCGCCGGAGAAGGCTGGGGAAGAGGGGCATGGAGAAACCTTTCTCCTCTCCCAAAGGGAGAGGGGGACCACCCGGAGGGTGGTGGAGAGGGAGACGCCGACGCGACCAGGCGTGAGCCAAACTCCGACCTGATGTCTTGACGGCCAGTTTTGCTCCGGCGGGGTCTTGGTCAAGGACGACCCCTGCGGGGTCGCCGCTACGCGGCCGCCAGAGGCGGTCCTTGACGAAGGCCCCCGCCCGGAGCGGAGAATTCCATCAAGGTCTTCAGGGCTCATCAGCATCACGTCGCCGCGAAAGCCCTGGCCCCCTCACAGCACCCTTACCCGCGGCCGCCGCGCCACTCGCCCGAGCAGCAGATCCGTCAGCGCCCAGACCAGCGCATCGGCCCGGTCCGGACTCGGCCCGCCGACGTCGCAGCCAAGCGCCATCAGTTCCTCCTCCAGCGCCGGAAAGGCGCCGCAGTGAACCACCAGACCGCGCTCGTACAGCGCCGCCACGGGCTCGGCCCGCACCCGCTTGCTGTAGCGCGCATGAACCAGCCGCACGGCGCACCCGGCGCCGGCCTGGGCCAGCACGCCGCGGACCATCTCGCCGCCCTGGTTGGCCTCGGCGACGATGGCCGCGGCCCCGAATTCCTTCGCCACCGCGACCGCCTTCTTCGCCCAGCCCATCGGCGTCAGGCCCTTCTCGGTCCGGTCCGCGAGCACGAACGCCCGCTCGCCCAGCCGCCCGGCCACGACGATGCCGCAGGCGTCGCCCCCGGCGCTGGCCGACGGATCCAGCGCCACCACCACCCGGTCGAACGCCGGCGGTCGCGATCCCCGGCAGCGCGCCAGGTCCTCGGCCCGCCACAGCGCGCCCTCGCCGTCGACAATCAGCCCGTCGAGCTCCTGCGCCGCCAGTCGCGTACCGCCGTAGAGCGCCTTCAGATCCTCGACGAAGGTCGGCGCCAGGTTGTCCGCATTGGTCCGGGTCGGCGCGACCGTGGAGACCGTCGAGGCCTCCGCCCGCAGCGCCCGCAGAGACGGGATCGGCCGGGGCGTGGTGGTCACCAGCAGCTTGGGCCGGTCCCCCAGCCGCAGGCCGAACCGCAGCATGGCCAGCACCTCGCCGGGCCGCCGCCAGGCGCAGAACTCGTCCGCCCAGGCCCCGTGAAACTGTGGCCCGCGCAGGCTGTCCGCGTCCTCGGCGGAAAAGATGTGCGCCTCGGCGCCCGTGTTCCAGGTCACCCGTCGGCGGGACTTCTCATAGCGAAAGCGCATCCGGCGAGGGCTCCGGGCGCGCAGGCCCGACGGCCCCTCGATCATCACCTCCTGCACATCGTGCAGGCTGGGCCCGACCAGCGCATAGCGCCCTCCATTGCAGGCCTGTTCGACCAGCCAACTGGCGCCGACCCAGGTCTTGCCCGCGCCCCGTCCGCCCAGCAGCAGCCAGGTGCGCCAGTCGCCGCCCGGTTCAAGCTGCTCGAAGTTGGCATTCAGGCGCCAGTTCATCAGCAACGGGTCCAGATCCTTCCCCGCCACCTGCGGCCTGACCTCGTCGAGCGTCCATCCGCGCATGATATTCAGCAATTCGGGAGTGAAGCAGGACGTACTTTCGCTCAACGGTCTCGGCGTCGTCGGGTCGGTCATCCATGTCGGCCTCTTCGGGAGCCTCGCGGTCCCGGTTCAGGGCCTCGCGCTCTTCAAGTTTGTGGATCGCCACAGCCGTCCGCGCGATCACACCAAGCGAGCGGATACGGCGATCCCGGGCGATGTCGGAATCAGGCTCAGGGTTCATGTCGAGTTTGGCGGCCTCCATCAGAAGGCAGTCAGCCAGCCAGGCGGCGAGACCCTCGAGCACCGCCCCCGCTCCATCCGGTTTTCCTGTCATGCCCCAAACATACGGGACCACCGTGCGCCGCTGCCGATTCAGCCCGAGAAAGATGGAAGTCCCCGGATTTGCTGGACTTCGCCCTGAAAGTTCAGAGCGCGGATCCGACCAACACCCCCATCCTCCCCCTCTTGGGGGAGGGGGACCACGCGCAGCGTGGTGGAGGGGGACGCGCCGTCGGGAGTCAGGCGACCACGGACGATACGACCCGCGACCGCGTATCCCTCTTCCCCCGCCTTCGGCTGGTCCCGCTTTCCCAAGGGGGAGAGGCAAAACCTAATAGGGAATCGGCTCGCCCGCCGGCAGCTGCGGCTTTGCAGGCTCCATCGGAACCGCAGGTGTTTCCGGCTCCGGAACAATCTCCGGCTCCAGCGCCTGCACGGTCCGGCCGAACTCGGACGCCAGGTCGCCGTAGAACGGATTGCGCGGATCGGCCTCTTCCTCGGGGATCGGATCGGGCACCAGCCAGTCGAAATCCCGCGCCGGCAGGCCCTCGTGCGCCACGATCATGAACCGCCGCCAGATGGCCGCCGGCAGGGTGCCGCCGGCCACGTGGTTCATCGGCTTGTCGTTGTCGTTGCCCAGCCAGACGCCGGCGGTCATGTCCGGCGTGAAGCCGACGAACCAGGCGTCACGCCAGTTCTGACTCGTCCCGGTCTTGCCGGCCGCGGGCCGTCCGAACGCGGCCCGTGTCCCGGTCCCGCGCGCGAGCACGGCCTTCATCATGTGGACCATCATCGAGGCCTTGGCCATGTCGTAGACGGGCGTGCCGGCCGAGCCGGGCGGGTGGCTGTAGAGCGACTCCCCGGCCACCGTGGTGATGCTCTCGATGATGAAGGGCGTGCGCCGCTGGCCCGCTTGCTGGAACACCTGGAAGGCGCTGACCAGCTGCAGCAGGGTCACTTCATAGGAGCCCAGCGAGATCGACAGGTCAGGATTGGGCGGGATGGTCGCCAGGCCGAACCGCCGCGCCAGTTCGCCCATCGCCGAACCGCCGACTTCCTGGCCCAGCTTGGCCGCGACGGTGTTGATCGACTTGGCCAGCGCCGTCTCGATGGTCACCGGACCGGAGTAGGAGCCGCCGTAGTTCTCGGGCGACCATTCGCCGAACTTGACCGGCCCGTCGACGCGCTGGTCGCTGGGCACGACGCCCTTTTCGAGCGCCGCGGCGTAGACGAACGGCTTGAAGGTCGAGCCGGGCTGGCGGCGCGCCTGGACCGCCCGGTTGAACGGCGACGCATCGAAGTCGGTGCCCCCGACCATGGCCCGGATGGCTCCGTCGTTGCCGATCGCCAGCAGGGCCGCCTGGGTCGCCCCGGCCGCAGCCCCGTCGGTCTTCATGACCTCGCGCACGATCTTGCCGGCCGCCGCCTGCAGCCGCATGTCGATGGTCAGCTTGACCACCAGGTCCGGCGCGTTCTGACCGGCGATCTTCACCGCCTCGACGGTGGCGTAATCGAGCACGTAGCCGAGGTCGCCCTCGTCCTGCACGGCGCCCGGCGCCAGTCTCGGCGTGTCCGCCAGGGCGGCCTGGTACTGGTCATCGGTGATCCAGCGTTCCTTGCGCATGTTGGCCAGGATCAGCCGCTGGCGCTGCAGCGCACCGGCCATGTTCCGGGTCAGGGCAAGTCGCGACGGCGCCTTGGGCAGGCTGGCCAGCAGCGCCGCCTCGGCGATGCTCATCTGTGACGCCGGCTTGCCGAAATAGGCCCGCGAGGCGCCGTCGATGCCGTAGGTGTTGGCCCCGAAGAAGATGCGGTTCAGGTACAGTTCGAGGATCTCGTCGCGGCTCAGCACCCTGAACAGCCGCCTGGCCATGACCGCTTCCTGCAGCTTGCGCCGGGCGGTCTGGTCGGGCGTCAGGAACAGGCCCTTGGAGATCTGCTGGGTGATGGTCGAGCCGCCCTGCACGATCCTGCCGGCCCGCCAGTTGATCCAGGCCGCGCGGGCGATGCCCTGCAGGTCCAGCGCCCCGTGCTGATAGAATCGCCGGTCCTCGGCGGCCAGAAACGCCCGCGGCACATAGGCCGGCAGCTGGTCCAGGGTGATCCGCTCGCCATAGCGCGGCCCCCGTACGGCGACCTGGATGCCCTTGCTGTCCTGGAACCGGATGCCGGGCGCCCGGTTGACCGCGAACAGCGCCTCGCGCGCCGGCAGCGGCGGCACGTCGGTCAGGTATTTCTGCCAGACATAGATCCCGATCCCGCCGGCCGCGATGATCCCGGTCACGAACAGCGTCAGTAGGGTGATCCATACCCAGCGCAGCTTCGGCGAGGCCATCCAGCGGACCAGCGACCGGGGATCGAACCCCTCGCCCGGCGCGCGGGGCGGCTTCGGCGGCCTGGGAGACTTGGGCGTTTTGGGCGTTTTGGGCGGCTTCGCGGCCTTCGGCGCCCTGCCCTTCTTCGCCGGCCCCGAAGCGTCAGGCTCGGGTTCCGGCTCCGGCCGCCTCTCGGGCGGCGGATCGAAACTGTACGGCGGAAGGGACCAGTCGTCGCTCAAAGTCGGGCCGTCGCGCTTGGGTTACTGCGTAGGAGGGTTTAGGACGCAAGCATCATGCCGCGCAAACCCTTCTGGGAGATCAAGTCTCTCGCCGAGATGACTCCCGCCGAGTGGGAGAGCCTATGCGATGGCTGCGGGCTTTGCTGCCTGGTTCGCTTCGAAGATGAAGATACCGGCGAGGTGGTCCCGACACGGGTGCACTGCAAGCTGTTCGACGGCCAGCTATGCCGTTGTACCGACTACGAAAACCGCAAGGCCCAGGTCCCTGACTGCATCAAGCTGACGCCCGGCAACATCGAGCAGCTGCAGTGGATGCCGGCCAGCTGCGCCTATCGCCGCCTCGACGAGGGCCGCACCCTCCCCGCCTGGCACCCGCTGATCACCGGCGACCCCGAAAGCGTCCACAAGGCCGGCGTCTCGATCCGCGGCCAGACCCTCAACGAAGACCTCCTCAACGACCCCGAAGACGCCCTCGACTACGCCGCCTGGGACCTCAACCTGGACAAGAGCGACGAGCCTTACGAGGGATAGCGGCTGTCACGGTCTGCGGGCCTCGATGTGGCGTCCGAGCAATACGGTGCTGACGACAAGGATTGCGAGCAGATGGGCTACCCAGAGGCCGATCAAGG
>JBKJII010000254.1:0-2484 GCA_046598505.1 Caulobacter sp.
CCTTGATCGCCAGATACTTGTACGGCTTGCCGGCAGCCCGGAGACCGGCGACGAAGCGTTCGGACTCGCTGATCGGGACGGTCTGGTCGCGGTCGCCGTGATACAGGAAGATCGGGATCGAGACTTCCCCGGTATGCTCGGCCGGCGACAGGCCCTGGATCGTCGGGCGCTGCAGTTCACGGCCGATCCTGCTCTGGTTGACGATCTCGCGGAACTTGTCGATCGAGGCGACGCCCGCGCCGGCGACAGCGCACTGGTAGATGCCGTTCGGTCGGACCGAGGCGGCCATGGCCGAGTAGCCACCGTAAGAGTATCCATGCATGGCCACGCGGTCCGGGGCGGCGATGCCCTGGGCGATCAGCCATTTGGCGCCGTCGTCCTTGTCGTCCTGCATCTTCTGGCCCCACTCGGCATCGCCGGCGCGCCACAGTTTCTGGCCCCAGCCGTCCGAACCGCGGAACTGCGGCTGCAGCACGGCGTAGCCGCGGGCGGCGAAATACTGGGTCCAGCCGCTGCTGTCCCAGCCCATCTCGTCACGGGCCCAGGGGCCGCCGTGCGGCACGATCAGGGTCGGGTAGGGTCCGGGTCCGTAGATCTCCGGACGTGGCGTGGTCAGGAAGCCCGGGATCATCAGTCCGTCGCGGGCGGCGTACTGGATCATGCGGGTGTCACCCAGGGCGGCGGTCTTGAGCCACGGCCGCGAGTCGCCCAGCGACGTGAGCTTCGCACCGTCCGTCAGCAGGTAGTATTGCGGCGGCTGGCGCGGGCCCGACTTGACGATGATCATGTACTTCATGTCGTCGGAGAAGCTGTTGACGGTGACGTCGGCGCCGTCGGCGGTGGAGTAGCGCGACTTCTCACCGGTGGCGATGTCAGTCCATTGCACCGGCACCGTGGTCACGCCGAGGGCCTGGCGCAGCCCCTTGGTGACCGAGGCCATCCGCTCGTCGATCCAGTAGGTCTTGGTGATTTCGCCGCTGTAGGTGAAGCCCAGCAGCTTGCCGTTCTCGCTCGGAATGTCCGACTGGACCACGCCTTCGGCGTCGAACAGCTTGATCTCGAAGATCGGCTCGAGGAACTTCTTGGCGTCGATGTCGTATTCGTAGATCGCCGCCTTGTCCCGGCCCGCGTTGCTGCGCACGTAGATGATGTTGGGGTCCTGGCTGAAGCCGACAATGCTCTTCGGCTCGCGATCAGCGGCGAAGTAGCGGAAGTGTTCGTCCCACGCATCAGTCTTCGGGTTGCGGATCCACTGGCTGATGTAGACCTTGCCGTTCTCGAAATCGAACGACTGGCGGGCACGGATTTCGCCGGTCAGATCGGCCTGCTCGCCGCCGAACTTGTCGGAGTAGGTAAAGGTCTTGCGACGGGCGCCCGTATAGAGGTTCAGCTTGTAGAAGTTCCCGTCCTCGAAACTCTGGATCAGGATGCTGGTCGGGTCGCTCGGCAGGGTCGAGACGACACTTGCGCTCGGCCCGGTGGTCTGGTCGGTGGTGCCGAGAGCGTTGCGCCAGACCTTGCCTTCAAGGTCGGTGGTGAAGAACCGGAACAGATGGGTGCGCTCGGCGCCCTGGGTGATCGTCTGGCGGACCTGCACCTGGATGCGGTCGTTCTTGAGGAAGCCGACGCTCAGGCACTGCGAGCGATCGCCGCACAACAGGTTGACCGGCGCCTTGGACATGTTGGCCGTCTCCCAGATGGAGACATAGACCTTGACGCCGTCGGGTGAGCGGACCGCCGCGATGTGTTTGCCGTCGGGCGAAACGCTAACGCCGCGAATCGCCGCTTCCCGGCCGAAATCCTCGGCGCTCGGGGGTGCGGCGGACGCGGCCGTGGCCGGTGCGGCGGCCTGTTTGGCCTGTCCCGGCGCCACGGCGGCGAGGCCCAGCAGGGCGACGAGGCCGATCAGGCGGGAAAGTGTTCGGAAGTGCGGCGTCACGATGACCCCTCGAAGCTGGTTTTCACTCATCCGTCGCGGGAATCATTCCCCTGTGACGGTGTCTGAGCGCGATGAACGCGGCCGACGCTTGGCCTTGCGTGGGCAATCTAACCGCAAACGCGGTTTCGCCAAGCTGATCTTGCCGTTCGCCTATGGCCCGGAACGAGGCACAGAAATGCTCGCCCGGCGGGAAACTGTGGCGGGATTGTTACGCCGGCGTGGCTATGGGGCGAAATTGCGTCAACATTCTTGTCGGAGTGGCCGAAGCTGCTAGTTTCGGCAAACCGCGCGGGATGGGTATCCCGTGAACGGCCGTCCGCGGTCGTTTGATTCATCGGGCTACTGGGGATTTAAAACCAAATGCTGGACCGCAAGATTCTTCTGGGTACGACCGTGATCGCCGGCTTCGCCGCCGCGCTCGCCATCGCCACGCCCACCGTCTCGTTCGCTCAAACGGCTCCCAAGCCTGCTGCGACGCCGGCGGATGACGACACCGAGGTCGACGCGCTCGTCGTCACTGGTTCGCGCATCAAGCGCACCGAATT
>JBKJII010000100.1:0-4233 GCA_046598505.1 Caulobacter sp.
CGTCGAAGACACCTGGCGAAAGGCCGGTCAACTCCTCGACATGTTCAGCCCAGCCGAATGCGCAAACTACCTCGTCAACGCCGGATACGGTTCCGTCTAATGGAGTCCCGCTCTAGGGCGGCCACCTATTTCGACCGGTTGAAGATCAGCGCGCCACGACGGCGGGCCTCGGCTTCGTCGCAGGTTCCGCCGAGGTCGGGGCGCGATTCCACCAGGACGCTGGTCGGCAGCAGATTTTCGTAGCGGGTCCTGGCCACACAGACCGCGCCGGTCGGAGCCCAGCCGGCTTCAAACCGGTAGGTGGAATCCATCGTCGTGTCGGAGGCCTGAACACCGGCGTCGTCCCACATGTCGATCAGGGTGCCGTTGCGGGTGAAAGGGGTGCCCCGTCCGGTGTAGTCGCCGCGCACCATATGGACGCAGGCTTCGTAATAGGGGGCGAGGTCCTCGCCGTGCTGGCCCTGGCTCCAGGGGTCGTAGCCGAAGATCACGCACTTGCCCTGCGCCCCGGACGTGCAGGTGAGGAAGAACTGGTCCGCGTCCTTCACGTAGCGGCCTTCGCTGTTCCAGCGGCCGGCCACCGGAAAGCCGGCGCGGCGGCCCTTGGCGTCGGCGTCGCAGAACGGGCGCCAGGCGCCGGTGTCACCGTCGCGGAGGCTGATCTCCAGCAATTCCAGGGTCGGGCGGGCCGGGTCGGTGATGATGCCGTCGATGCGGATGGTGGTCAGCTGTCCGCCGTCCTCGATCTCGAACTCGGCGCCGACCAGATCGGGCGCCTTCAGCACCCGGCCGTTGGCCGACAGCTCGAACGACTCGCCGACCACATTGAGGCGGGCGCCGTCCTCGGCGTGGGCGGCGAGAGGCGCGACCAGCAGGACAGCGGCGAACAGGAAGAGCAGGGAGCGGAGCATGGTGGCGCCTTGAGAAAACGGCCCCGCCGGGGGAAGCGGGGCCGTGCTGAACGCGGGTGGCGGGCGAACCCGCCGGAGCCCTAGTCGAGGATGATGCGCTCGCCTGAGGCCAGGGTCACGGTCCGGATGCGGGCGGTGGCCTTCGCGCCGCCGGTCATCGCCTTGCCGTTCAGGCCGCCGCCGTTGGAGACGATCCCGTTGCTGCCGCCACCGTTAAGGCTGATACCGTTGTTGCCGCCGCCGTTCAGGCTAATGCCGTTGCTCCAGCCGTTGGTCGCGAAGCCGTTGGTCCAGCCATTGGTCGCGATGCCATTGGTCCAGCCGTCGGGGCCTGCGCGGTTAAGGGCGACGCCGTTGTTCGCGAAGCCGTTAAGGCTGATGCCGTTGTTCCAGCCGTCACCGCTTGCATGGGCGGGAGCAGCGAGGGCCAGGGTGGCGAGGGCGGCGACGGCGGTCAGGGTGAGGGACTTGAGCATCTGGTCGTTTCCTTTTGTCGCGGCGTTGGGCCGCTCGTTTGCGTTGCCGGCCTTCTGACGGCGCCCGGCCCTGGCGCTCAGGTGCAACGAACGTCGGTATTTGACTTCGGCAAACGCAACCGGTTGCATGCAACTGTTGCATTCCGGGTTGGTTGTGGAATTCTTCCGCAGCCGTCGTTGGGGGCGCGACCAATGCCAGAACCCTTTTCCGCAAAGCTTGACCTTGTCCTGAAGGCGCTGACCATGAGTCGCGGCCGGCTGGCGGCCGAACTCGGCGTCGACAAATCGCTGGTGGGGCGTTGGGTTTCCGGTGCGATCAACCCCTCTGCCCACAACCTGACGAATCTCACGACCCTGATCGCCGGCAAGATGCCTGGCTTCAACCTGCACCACTGGGACGCTGATCTGGCGGCCCTGGCCGGTCTGTTCGGCGTGGATCTGGAAACCATCCGGGGCATGGCCGGGCCGGGGCTCGCCGCGCCGGCGCCCACCATCTCGGACGCCGTTCTGTCGCTGAGCATGGTCGCGACGGCCCGCCATGAGATCGAACGTCGGGGTCAGACCTATGAAGGGCTGTGGCGCACAACCCGGCCGTCGTCGATCAGCCCGGGCCGGTTCGTCCGCGAGCAGGTGTTGATCCAGACTATCAACGGCCTGCTGCACGTCCGCTGGGCGACCTCGGCCTATGAGTGGTCGGGCTGGGCCCTGCTGCTGCACAACCAGCTCTATGTGATGATGGGCGACATCAAGGACCATTCGCTGGTCTTCCTGCTGCTGGAGGGGATCAACGCCCAGCACGCCGTGGAACTCGACGGGCTGATGATGGGCGCCGCGGCGGACCGGGCCAAGACGCCGACCGCGAGTCGGGTGCTGTTCGAGCGAACCGGCGCCCTGAGCGATGATGCGGCCGAGAACGCCCAGCGCTTCCAGGACAGCCTCGACGCGCCGTTCATCTTCGAGCCGGCGGACATCAGCGAGGACGTCCGCGCCGCCCTGCTGCGGGACTTCGGACCGACGGCCTTCGCCCAGGGCGGCCAACTGGTGCTGCAGGTGCCCTGGGCGCTAAACCGCTCGCGCGGCGACTTCCTGCCCGAACTCGCCGGACAGGCCTAGCGAAGCGCGATCACGACGCCGGACGCCAGCCGCACCTTGGTGACGGTCGGCGCGAAAACGCCTTCACAAGCCGCCGCGCCGCCGACGCAGGCGCCATTCCGCGCCAGACCGTTCCGCGCCAGACCGTTCCGCGCCAGCCCGTTTCTGGAAAGTCCGTTACGGGCCAGACCGTTGCGCGACAGGCCGTTCGCCTCGACGCCGTTGCGGGCCAGGCCGTTGCTCTCCGTGCCGGCGAAGGCCGGGGCGGCAGAAGCGCCCAGGGCCGGGGCCAGGGCGATGATGAGGGTCTTTTTCATGTGGGTCTCTCCCTTCGACCGGCCAGGAGTGGCCGCGCCGACTGTAGGGGCGTTATGCCGAGGCTCGCCGGATGCGGGCAGTTGCGGCGGCGACTGTCGGAGACCGTCGTGTTGAGGAAAAGTTGCGTTTTGTTGCGTGTGTGGGATGCTGCCCCACAACGCCATGGCTGACACCGACTTCGCCCCCAAGCTGGAACTCGTGCTGAAGGCCCTGGCGATCAGCCGGGGCCGGCTGGCGTCGGATCTTTGCATCGACAAGTCGCTGGTGAGCCGCTGGGTCAGCGGGACCAACGCGCCGTCCGGCCACAACCTATCCAACCTGACAGCGCTGATCGCCTCACGCCGCGAAGGCTTTACCGGCCTGGACTGGGACCGGGATCTCGGCGGCCTGGCCGCGCTGTTCGGCGGGCGGGCGGATGCGCCGTCCGAAGCGGCGGCGATGCGCAGCCTTCCGCTCAAGGGTTTGCCGATCGCCCTGAAGGAGACCGCCGCGCGCGGTCAGGCCTATGACGGCTTCTGGATCGCCACCCGCGCCGCCTTCAGCCGCACCGACGTGATGGTCCGCGAGCAGGTTATGATCCGCCGGCGCGACGGCCTGCTCTGGATGCGCTGTGGCGGCCGGGGCTTCGAGTGGGACGGCTGGCTGCTGATGCTGCACGACCAGCTCTACGGCATGGCCAGCGATAGCCGGTTCGACTCAATGGTTTTCTATGTCCTCAACGGCGCGGCCGGCGACAGGGCGGAGGTGATGGACGGGCTGATCGTCTCCTGCGCCATGGATCGCGGTGGCCAGACGCCGACGGCCGCGGCCGTGGTGTTCGAACGCTGCGAGGAACTCAGCGGCGATGATGCCGCCGACGACGCCCGGTTCGAGACCCGCAAGGACCAGCCGTTCACCATCGCGCGCGAGGAACTCGACCCCGCCTTGCTGGCCCACCTCCTGCGACCGCTGTCGCCGGACGCCATGAAGACAAGCGGGGACTTCCTCATGCGTATGCCCTGGGACCAGAGCCGGTCACGGGGCGCTCGGGAACCCGTCAACGGAGGATAGCCATGCCTGAGGTCGAAGCCGTCGAATACACCGACGCCGTCTGTTCCACCGCCTGGGGGGCCGAGCCGCTGTTGCGGCGGCTGGACTGGCGGCACGGCCACCACATCGCCTGGCGCAGGGTGATGGGCGGCCTTGTCGGCAATGCCGCCACCGGCAAGGACAGCTGGGACCGGGTCAGCGCAGCCGAGCCGATGCGGGAGTACTGGAAGCGGGTCTGGAAGCTGACCGGCATGCCCTATCCGAACCCCATGCATCTGATGCTGCAGTCGACCGATCCGCTGGGCGCCGCGGTAAAAGCCGCCGAGCTGCAGGGCCCGGCCGTCGCCGAGGCGGTGCTGCGCAGGTTCCGCGAGCGGATCTTCATCGACGGGGTCGGGCCGCAGACG
>JBKJII010000104.1:0-1543 GCA_046598505.1 Caulobacter sp.
TGGCGGCGCTTGGGCGCGGGGCGGGCTACGATCTGTCGGGGGTGCTGGGGTAGCTGCCCATGCGGGGACATGCTCCGGCAAACATTTCGGTGACAGTTACCGAATTGCAGCGCTGATCGCCGCAGAAGAGCCACGCAATTCGGTAACTGTCACCGAAATAGCCGGTGCGCGCAGAAAACTACTGCCCGCCCAGCGTCACCCGCGCCGCCATCGCCGAGGGCTCCGGCTCGCAACTGGCGAGGGCGAGTTGCGCCGCGACGAGACAGAGGAAGGCGAAGGCCGCCCGCTGGAGCCGTTTTGAGACAAAGATCGCCGCTTCCGCCGCCATTTTGGCAGTCTCCCCAGGGTTCAGGGAAAGGTGAGCGCAAAAGCGGCGCCGGACGGCCCATCACAGGTCCGTCACGCACCCGTCGTTTGTCCGTGATCAAAATTACACTAGTTAACGGCGTCGACGAAGCTGCGGGGGCGGCGAAAGGATTGCATGGCCGGGGCGTTCTGGACCTCCGATCTCGAGTTCAAGGCTGGTCGTGTCCGGGTTCGCACCACGGGTGCGGACCTCGCCATTGATCGCGGGCTGATCGTCGATGTCGTCCTTTGGTCGGCCTATTACGTCCCGGTTCGGCTCAAGGGCTGGTTCACCGGCCTGACCCGACCCGGCCCCAAGGTCTGGTTCGCGCCCGACGCGCCGAGGCCCTGGTATCTGCTGTGGCTGGCCGCCTGCTGGGCCGGCGTGCGGTTCGCGCGGTCTCCGGCCGAGGCCGAGGCCGCGGTGTTCTTCGAGGACGCCACCATCAGCAACCCGCCGCCCTGCACGGCAGCGCGGCGCTACAACTTCAGCTGCGGCGATGTTTCAAAGAGCCATGTCGCCGAGGTGTTCGAGGCGGTGTTCGGTTATGCCCTGACCGTCGATCCCGCCGCCTGGACCGGCCCCGCCGTCGAGAAGGGCGAGGGCAACGGGGCGCATGACGGCCGGATTGTGCAGTGCCCTGCCCCCGCCCTGCCCGGCCAGGTCTATCAACGGCTCGTAGACACCGTGGACGGCGAGCATGTCGTCGACCTGCGCACGCCCTGCGTCGGCGGCGCGCCGGTGATGACCTTCATCAAGCGACGGCCCGTGCACGACCGGTTCGCCAACTACAACAGCTCGGTGTCGCTGCACCGGCCGGAGGAGCTGTTCTCGGCCGACGAGCTGGCGACCATCGGGCGGTTCTGCGTGGCCATGAAGCTCGACTGGGGCGGCCTGGACATCCTGCGCAACAAGTCCGACGGCCGACTCTATATCGTGGACGTGAACAAGACCGACATGCCGCCGCTGCGCCTGCCGTGGGCGCAGAAGCTGCAGGCCGTATCAAGACTGTCAAAGGCGTTTCTGGCTATGATCGAGAGCACACCAGTGGAGGCGCGCGCATGATTCCGTTCGTTCGCGACATAACGTTCGAGTATGGCGTCTGCGACCGGCTGACGCCGCTGATCCGGCGCGTGGTGGCCAACAATCCCGGGCCGTTCACCTTCCTGGGCACGGGCACCTACATCATCGGCAACG